>NZ_JBHVYK010000127.1:0-17811 GCF_042880855.1 Streptomyces sp. NPDC058291 | reverse complement strand
CGACCCCGCGACAGGGCGGGGAACGGCCTAGAACTTGTTGCGCGGGGTGATCCCCAGGGACAGGCCCGACAGTCCGCGCTGCCGGCCGCCCAGCTTGCCCGCGATGGCGCGCAGGGCGGCGCCGGCGGGGGACTCCGGGTCGGTGAGGACGACCGGCTTGCCCTCGTCGCCGCCCTCGCGCAGCCGGACGTCGATCGGGATGGTGCCGAGGACCGGGACGTTCGCGCCGGTCGTGCGGGTCAGTCCCTCGGCCACGCTCTGGCCGCCGCCGGAGCCGAACACGTCGACCATCTCCCCGCAGTGCGGGCAGGGCAGGCCGGACATGTTCTCGACCACGCCGACGATCTTCTGGTGCGTCTGGACCGCGATGGAACCGGCCCGCTCGGCGACCTCGGCCGCCGCCTGCTGCGGGGTCGTCACGACCAGGATCTCGGCGTTCGGCACCAGCTGGGCCACCGAGATGGCGATGTCGCCGGTGCCGGGCGGCAGGTCCAGGAGCAGCACGTCCAGGTCGCCCCAGTACACGTCCGCGAGGAACTGCTGAAGCGCCCGGTGCAGCATCGGGCCGCGCCAGACGACCGGGGCGTTGCCCGGGGTGAACATGCCGATGGAGATGACCTTCACGCCGTTCGCGGACGGCGGCATGATCATGTTCTCGACCTGGGTGGGACGGCCGTCCGCGCCGAGCATGCGCGGCACGCTGTGACCGTAGATGTCGGCGTCGACCACGCCCACCTTCAGGCCGTCGGCCGCCATGGCCGCCGCCAGGTTCACCGTCACCGACGACTTGCCGACGCCGCCCTTGCCGGAGGCGACCGCGTACACGCGGGTGAGCGAGCCCGGCTTGGCGAAGGGGACCTCGCGCTCGGTCTGGCCGCCACGCAGGGCGTTCGCCAGCTCCTTGCGCTGTTCGTCGCTCATGACGTCGAGGGTGACGTCGACTCGGGTGACGCCCTCCACCGCCGAGACGGCGTCCGTCACGCGCTGGGTGATCGTCTCGCGCATGGGGCAGCCGGAGACCGTCAGGTACACGGTGACCGCGACCGCCCCGTCCGCGGCGATCTCCACCGACTTCACCATCCCGAGTTCGGTGATGGGCCGGTTGATCTCGGGGTCGTTCACCGTCGCCAGTGCCTGGCGCACCGCGTCTTCGCTAGCCATAAGGACGATGGTACGGCGCGCCGAGGGGGCCCCGGTAAGCCCGTCACCGGTCGTCTACGTCACGTCCCCGCGACCGTTCTGCCGGGAATACGGCGTGTTCGCGGTGACCGTCCCGCCGCTCCTCCAGCTCCTTGACCACGTCCTGCAGCTCGGAGCGGATCCAGTCCCGGGTGGCGACCTCGCCGAGGCCGATGCGCAGAGCGGCGATCTCCCTGGTCAGGTACTCGGTGTCGGCGATCGACCGCTCGTTCTGCTTGCGGTCCTGCTCCAGGTTGACCCGGTCGCGGTCGTCCTGCCGGTTCTGCGCGAGCAGGATCAGCGGGGCCGCGTAGGAGGCCTGCAACGACAGCATCAGGGTCAGGAAGATGAAGGGGTAGTTGTCGAACCGCAGATCCGGCGGGGCGAAGATGTTCCACAGGACCCAGGCGATGATGACGACCGTCATCCAGACGATGAACCGGCCGGTGCCCAGGAAGCGGGCGATGCGCTCCGACAGCCGTCCGAAGGCCTCCGGGTCCCACTCGGGCAGGATCCGGTGCCGGGGCGACCGCGGCTGGTCCAGCCGGGCCCGGGTGCGACCGGTCGCCGTGGCGCCCGCGGGGGTGCGGTCCCGGCCGGTGCCGACGTGGGCGCGCTCGCGGCCGGCGCTGTCGCGTTCAGGCGCCATGCGGACCGGCTCCCTCGGGCTCGGTCTCGGGCTCGCCCTCCAGGTGGAACTCCGTCTCCCGCCAGTCCTCGGGCAGCATGTGGTCCAGGACGTCGTCCACGGTCACCGCGCCGAGGAGGGAACCCGCCTCGTCCACCACGGGCGCCGCGACCATGTCGTACGTCGCGAAGAACCCGGCGACGACCGGCAGCGCCGCGTCCGGCGCCAGCGCCTGCAGATCGTCGTCGAGGATCGAACTGACCAGTGTGTAGGGGGGATCGCGCAGCAGCCGCTGGAAGTGGACCGTGCCCAGGTACTTGCCGGTGGGCGTCTCGTCGGGCGGGCGGCAGACGTAGACCTGGGCGGCGAGCGCGGGGGAGAGGTCCCGGTTGCGCACCCGCGCCAGGGCGTCGGCGACGGTGGCGTCGGGGCGCAGGACGATCGGCTCGGTGGTCATCAACCCGCCCGCGGTGTGCTCCTCGTACGCCATCAGACGCCGCATGTCGGCGGCGTCGTCGGGCTGCATCAGGCTCAGCAGCCGCTCCTTGTCCTCCTCCGGGAGCTCGGAGAGGAGGTCGGCCGCGTCGTCGGGGTCCATCGCCTCCAGGACGTCCGCCGCGCGCTCCTCCTTCAGCTTGCCGAGGATCTCGATCTGGTCGTCCTCCGGCAGCTCCTCCAGGACGTCGGCGAGACGGTCGTCGTCGAGGGCGGCGGCGACCTCGGCGCGCCGCTTGGCGGAGAGATGGTGCAGGACGTTGGCGAGGTCGGCGGGGCGTAGCTGCTCGAACGTGGCCAGCAGGCTCTCCGCGCCCTGTCCGTGCTCCTCCAGCGAGAATCCGGTGACCGCCGACCACTCCACCGTCAGCGTCTCGCCCTTGGCCCGTCGGAAGGCGCTCGCCTTCTTGCCCTTGCGGACGAAGACCCGGTCGATCTCCCAGTCCCGGCGGGCCGGCAGCTGCTGCACCGACACGTCGAGGACGGTGACCTCCTCGCCGGTCTCGACGAGGGCGACGCGCCGGTCGAGCAGCTCCCCGAACACCAGCCGCTCGGTGGGCCGCTGCTCGAAGCGGCGGACGTTGAGCACGCCGGTGGTGATGACCTGTCCGGACTCGATCCCGGTCACCCGGGTCATCGGCAGGAAGATCCGGCGCCGGGTGGACAGT
Source organism: Streptomyces sp. NPDC058291 (assembly GCF_042880855.1). Taxonomy (NCBI): domain Bacteria; kingdom Bacillati; phylum Actinomycetota; class Actinomycetes; order Kitasatosporales; family Streptomycetaceae; genus Streptomyces; species Streptomyces sp. NPDC058291. The sequence goes on along the minus strand of NZ_JBHVYK010000127.1, from coordinate 14,841 downwards.
TCGACGACGAGCCCGAGCACCCTCGGCGGCCGCCGCCGCACGCGCAGCACGACGACCAGCTCACGCACGCGTCCCACCTGGTCGCCGTTCGGGTCGAACACGGGGATGCCCGAGAGGTGCGAGACGAAGATCCGGGGGGCTCCCGCTGCCATGACCGCCCCTCCTTGTCGTACGCGCCGGTGCGCGCTGTTGCCGATGATGCTCATTTCCCAATTGCCCGCTCGTGCGGGCTTCAGGCTAGCCCGTCCCGATCGGATACGCCCTGGTGGGCCGTCCGGACGGACTGGCTCCGCCGGGGCCGCGCGACCCCGGTACGCTGCCGTACGCCGCTCAGCACACCCTTGCAGAAAGGCAGCCTTCTCCGTGACTGCGATTCCCCAGGGCCGTACTCGCCGGGCCCCGCTGGTGAGCGCGATGTGCGCACTGGCGGTGGGCATGGGACTGGCCGGGTGCGGCGAGGACCCGGACGCGGGCACGAACGGGGTGGGCAAGCTGTCCGCCGCGCAGATCCAGGCGAAGACCCAGGCGGCCGCCGGTTCCGTGGACGCGGTGCGGCTGTCGGGGAGCGTCGTCACCAGCGGACGCACGTACAAGCTCGACATGAGTCTGAAGGCGGACGGCGGCACCGGGTCGGTCACGGCGCAGGGGGCCACGTTCCATGTGCTGAGGGTGGGCGAGCAGCTGTTCCTGAAGGCCGACGCGGCGTTCTGGAACAAGGAGGACGGCAAGTCCGGCGACGGCTCCGACACGGCGGCCGCCGACAAGCTCGAAGGCAAGTACGTCAAGGTGCCGACGGGCGACCCCTCGTACAAGAAGTTCAGCGGCTTCACGGACAAGGACCTCCTCCTCGACGGTCTGCTGACGCTGCACGGCACGCTGGCCACCGACGGCCACCACGAGCAGTCCGGGACGCGCACCGTGCGCATCACCGGCGACGGCGGCTCCGGCGGCACGCTGGACGTGTCGCTGGAGGGCGAGCCTTACCCGCTGCTCCTGGAGCGCGCGGGCGGGGCCGGGACGCTGCGCTTCTCGTCCTGGGGCAAGGACTTCGCCCTGGAGGAGCCGGCCAAGGACGAGACGGTGGACTACGGCAAGCAGCTCCCGACGTCCTGACCGGACCGGGCGGGCGCCCTCAGGTGCGTTTGCGCCGGCGCAGCAGCAGTTTCGGCAGTCCCGCGGGCGCCGGCTCGCGCGTGGTGGCGGGCGACGGGACGGGGCGCGCGGCCAGGTTCCCGTCCGGCAGCGGCGAGGTGGCGCCCGTCGGCTCCAGGCGGAGCACCCGGCACTCACGCGCCCAGCGCTCGGTCATGGCCTCGCCGTCGGGCGCGTTCAGCCGCTTTCCCTTGAGCTCGGCTACGGCCGCCTGCCAGGCCTCGGAACCGGGCGCGAGCCCGACGACCGTCGCCGTCCAGGTGACGAGCCGGCCGCCCTTGTCCTTGCTGCGGACGGTGACCTCGGCCGAACCGCCCTCGACGAGTCCCGTCAGCGGCTGCTCGCCGGGCCCGTCCCCGACCAGACAGGCGGCGCCCTCGTGCCACACGTGCCACAGCGCTCGCGCGGCCGCCTCGTCCGCGCCCCGGATCCAGACGAGGCCGGACTTCCTGGTGGCCTCCTCGACGAGGGTCCGGTCGACGAGGGCCTGGCCGAGCAGCTCGCTTGTCATGCCGTCCAGCCTATCCGGGCGGCCCTCACAGCCAGCCGTTGCGCTTGAGCGTGCGGTGGATGCCGACGCACAGGGCCACCATGGCCGACATGACCACGGGATAGCCGTACTTCCAGTGCAGCTCCGGCATGTAGTCGAAGTTCATCCCGTACACCCCGCACACCATCGTCGGCACGGCGATGATGGCGGCCCACGAGGTGATCTTGCGCATGTCCTCGTTCTGCGCGACGGAGGCCTGCGCGAGGTTGGCCTGCAGGATCGAGTTGAGGAGTTCGTCGAAGCCGACGACCTGCTCCTGGACCCGGGCGAGGTGGTCGGCGACGTCCCGGAAGTACTTCTGGATGTCGGGGTCGACCAGCCGCATCGGCCGCTCGCTCAGCAGCTGCATCGGCCGCAGCAGCGGCGACACAGCCCGCTTGAACTCCAGTACCTCGCGCTTGAGTTGGTAGATCCGGCTCGCGTCCGTGCCGCGCGGGGTGCCCTTGCGGCCCGGCGAGAACACCTCGGTCTCGACCTCGTCGATGTCGTCCTGCACGGCGTCCGCGACGGCGATGTAGCCGTCGACGACGTGGTCGGCGATGGCGTGCAGCACCGCCGAGGGGCCCTTGGCGAGGAGCTCGGGGTCGTCCTGCAGGCGGTGGCGCAGCGCGCGCAGCGAGCCCTGGCCGCCGTGCCGGACGGTGATGAAGAAGTCCTTGCCGGTGAAGCACATGACCTCACCGGTCTCGACGACCTCGCTGTTGGCCGTGAGCCGGTCGTGCTCGATGTAGTGGATGGTCTTGAAGACGGTGAAGAGGGAGTCGTCGTAGCGCTCCAGCTTGGGCCGCTGGTGCGCCTGCACCGCGTCCTCCACGGCCAGCGGGTGCAGCCCGAACTCGCCGGCGATGCTGGCGAATTCGGCCTCGGTCGGCTCGTGCAGGCCGATCCAGACGAAGCCTCCGTCGCGCCGCACCTGGCGCATGGCCTCCTGCGGCGTCGGCGGCTGCGGGAACGCGACGCGCGAGCCGTCGCGGTAGACGGCGCAGTCGACGACGGCGGACGGGGTCCCGGGGTCGCGGGTGGTGTCGTAGGCGCCGGTGTCCGTGCGCCCGCCCCCCTTGCGCAGGGAGGGGCGGGCGGGGCGGACGACGGCACGCAGGTCACGGATCATCGACATGGCAGGCTCCTTCGCGACGAGCAAAGAAAGACCGCCACGACGGATGGAACTGCCCGGAATGGGGACGTCCTGACTGGGGTCTCCCCGGCCTTCGGGTTGGGGAGAGAGGTTTCGCACGTCCACAAAGCGGGGAGCACCGCTCCGTCGCGGTGGCGAGCTTCGCTGCTGGATCAGACCGGAGAGATCTGGCAGACCGGATGGATCGGGCAGATCAGGCAAAGAACGAAACGACGTGCTCTTCCGCAGGAAGATGAGCGCGAGAGTCGGCGACCAGCCGGAGGCGAAGAGGCCAGAGCAGCGATATCAGCGGCGGGAAGAGCGAGTGGTACTGCACGGGTGACTTCGATCCATGACAGCCCCACCTCCTCCAGCCGGTCCCTCGTAAGGGAGTCTCGTCTGCGTCGGGACAAGAGAGAACGCTTCTGCGTGCTGCCCCGAACCACCGGGCCAGAGTAGCAGCCGCCCGAAGTGTCAAGGTGCTGCTTTGCCCCGCGCAGACGAGTTCTATGCTCGCCGCATGGCTGATGTTCTTCCTCTGGTCGAGGCCCGTTTGCGCACCGCGCTGGGCGAGCCGGACGCGCGCGCCGCGGTCACCTTCCTCGGCACGGAACGCGTCGAGGTGCTGCGCTTCCACGAGGGCGACGTCGTCCGCTATGCCACGCTCGGCATGTCCGCCCAGCCGATGAGCGACCCCACGGCGGTGCTCGCCGATCCGGTCCGGGGCCCGCGCGCCGAACTGCTCCTGTCCGTCCGCCCGGGCGGCGCAGACACCGACAAGGTGCTGCGTCCGCTCGCCGTGCTAGCGGCGTCCCCGCAGGTCGAGGGAGTGGTCGTGGCCCCGGGGGCCTCCCTCGACGTGGGGGAGCCGCTGTGGCCCGGCGCTTCGTTCACCTCGGTCCTGGTCGCCGAGCCGGGCGGCCTGGTCGAGGACCTGGACCTCGACGAGCCCCTCGACCCGGTCCGCTTCCTGCCGCTGCTGCCCATGACCCCGAACGAGGCCGCCTGGAAGCGCGTCCATGGCGCCCAGGCCCTGCAGGAGCGCTGGCTGACGAACGGGACGGACCTCCGGGACCCGTCCCGGACATCCGTCCCGCTCGACTGACGCTTCGTGAGGAAGGTCACCAACGCGCGCTTCATAAGGGCCAGTTGGCCCCTAGGTGCATGAGCCTCACTTCGCGAAGACGGTGACCCCGTCCTCCGTCGCGTGCCGCGGCTCCAGCTCCTGCGCCTCGTGCACGAGCGCCTTGCGCCGTACGACGACCACGACCGCGCCGAGCACCGCCGTCACCGCCGCGACCACGAACGGCATGTGGATGTCCGTCCACTCCTCGATCTTCGGCGCGAAGTAGGGAGCGGCCGCGGCCGCGAACCACCGCACGAAGTTGTAGCCGGCGCTCGCCACCGGGCGCGGGGCGTCCGACACGCCGAGCGCCAACTCGGTGTAGACGGTGTTGTTCACGCCGATGAACGCGCCGGACAGGATCGTGCAGACGACCGCCGTGCTGTGGTCGCCGTAGCCGAGGACGAGCACGTCGGCGGCGAGCAGGACCAACGAGCCGCCGAGCACCTTCAGCGAGCCGAACCGCTCCTGCAGACGCGGCGCCACGAGCACCGAGAAGACGGCGAGCAGCACGCCCCACGCGAAGAACACCGCACCCGACTTGTAGGGGGTCATGTTCAGCACGAACGGGGTGAAGGCCAGCACGGTGAAGAACGTGTAGTTGTAGAAGAACGCCGACGCCGCCGCGGAGGCGAGCCCGCCGTGGCCGAGCGCCTTGAGCGGGTCCAGCAGCGAGGTCTTGCGGGCCGGCTTCGGCTGCTCCTTCAGGAACGCCGTGATGCACAGGAAGCCGACGGCCATCAGGAACGCGGTGCCGAAGAACGGGTAGCGCCAGCTGGCGTCGCCGAGCAGCGCGCCCAGCAGGGGGCCGCAGGCCATGCCGAGGCCGAGGGCCGACTCGTACAGCAGGATGGCGGCCGCGCTGCCGCCGGCCGCCGCGCCCACGATCACCGCGAGGGCGGTGGAGACGAAGAGCGCGTTGCCCAGTCCCCAGCCGGCCCGGAAGCCGACCAGTTCGGCGACCGAGCCCGAGGTGCCCGCGAGGCCCGCGAAGACGACCACCAGGGCGAGGCCGAGCAGCAGTGTGCGGCGCCCGCCGATGCGGCTGGAGACGAAGCCGGTGACCAGCATGGCGAGCGCGGTGATGAGGAAGTAGGAGGTGAAGAGCAGGGAGACCTGGCTCGCCGTGGCGTCCAGCCCTTGGGCGATGGACGGCAGGATCGGGTCGACCAGGCCGATGCCCATGAAGGCGACGACGGAAGCGCCGGCCGTCGCCCACACCGCCTTCGGCTGTCGCAGGATGCTTCCGGCTCCGGCGTCGAATGTGTCCATGGTTCCTCTCGTCCCCATCCGATGGTTGGTATATACACACAGTAAGTTAGATCGCCTAATGAATGCAAGCTGCATCTATATTTTCCCGGTGGTTCGCATCGCGATCGGTTTCCGTCCGGACGGGTGATCGTCCTTGACGTGGGCGGCCTCGGGTAGGACCGTGGGGCCCTATGAGGGGCGAACCCAGTTGCCCGAAGTGTGGTGGCCGGGTCAGGGCTCCCGGACTCTTCGCCGATTCCTGGCAGTGCGATGTCCACGGGACGGTCCATCCGCTGCAGCCCGTGATCCCGCCCAGCGTCGAGGCCCTCAGCGTCGTCGTGCACCGCACCCAGGTGCCGGTGTGGATGCCGTGGCCGCTGCCGGTCGGCTGGCTCTTCACGGGCGTCACGTACGCGGGCGACGACCGCAGCGGGGGCCGCGCCACCGCGGTGGCGTGTTCCGGGCCCGGCCCGCTCGGCGGCATGGGCGAACTGATCCTCGTCGCGGAGGAGCTCGGCGTCGGCCTCGGCGCGCGGTACGCCGGCGTGGACGGGCCGGATCCGGGGCCCTATATGAGCGTCGAGAAGCCCCCACAGGCCAAGGTGCTCGCGGCCGGCCGTCCGACCCCCCTGTGGCATGTGTCCGCCACCCCTGACGACCGCGCGGTCTTCGCGGGCGAGGCGCGGGGGCTGTGGCTGTGGGCGGTGGTCTGGCCCGAGCAGACCGGACTGCTGATGTACGACGAACTCGTGCTGACCGACCTGCGGGACGCGGGGGCGGAGGTCGAGCTGGTGCCCTGTGGGGCGCTGTCGCCGCGCCTGCTCAAGCCCTGAGGCACCCGCTGCGGCTGTGGCTCACGCTGAGGCCCCCGCCGGGGCTGTGGCTCTGTGGCTCCCGCTGGGGCTGGGGCTGGGGCTGTGGCTGGGGCTGGCTGGGGGCGCGTCGTGGTCCGTCCCGCCGTTCGGTGCTCACCCCCGCATGTAGGGGGCGCTCTCCGGTTTCGGGTGTGACAAATGGGGGCTGACGACCGGCTATGCTGGGGCGTCCCCTTCCGTCCGCCACCGCCTGGAGCTCGCGTCGTGCGCATCGACCTGCACTGCCACTCCACGGCGTCCGACGGCACGGACACCCCGGCGGAGCTGGTGCGCAACGCGGCCGCCGCCGGTCTGGACGTCGTCGCGCTGACCGATCACGACACCACCCGCGGGCACGCCGAGGCCGTCGCCGCGCTGCCGTCGGGGCTCACGCTCGTGACCGGCGCCGAGCTGTCCTGCCGCGTCGACGGCGTCAGCATGCACATGCTGGCCTATCTCTTCGACCCCGATGAGCCCGCCCTGCTCGCCGAGCGTGAGCTGGTGCGCGACGACCGGGTGCCGCGGGCGCGTGCGATGGTCGCCAAGCTGAACGAGCTGGGCGTGCCCGTCACCTGGGAGCAGGTCGCGCGGATCGCGGGGGAGGGGTCCGTCGGGCGGCCGCACGTCGCCGCCGCCCTGGTCGAGCTCGGCGTCGTCCCCACCGTGAGCGACGCGTTCACGCAGGACTGGCTCGCCGACGGCGGGCGCGCCTACGCCGAGAAGCACGAGACCGACCCCTTCGAGGCGATCCGGCTGGTGAAGGGCGCGGGCGGGGTCACCGTCCTCGCGCACCCGGCCGCCGAGAAGCGCGGGCGCACGGTTGCGGAGTCGACGATCGCCGAGCTGGCCGCCGCCGGCCTCGACGGCATCGAGGTCGACCACATGGACCACGCCGCGGACACGCGGGCGCGACTGCGCGGGCTGGCGAAGGAACTGGGGCTGCTGGTCACCGGCTCCTCGGACTACCACGGCAGCCGCAAGACGTGCGAACTCGGCGAGTACACGACCCATCCCGAGATCTACGGGGAGATCACCCGGCGCGCCACCGGGGCGTTCCCGGTGCCGGGGACCGGCGGGGCCTGAGGCTCCTCCCGCGCGTCCCCCTTTCGACCTCTCACCCGCAAGGCTCCTGCACCGATGTTCGACGTCGCCGTCTTCGGCTCCCTCTTCCTCACCCTGTTCGTCATCATGGATCCCCCCGGGATCACCCCGATCTTCCTCGCCCTGACCGCCGGACGCCCCGGCAAGGTGCAGCGGCGGATGGCCTTCCAGGCGGTCTGCGTGGCCGGCGGCGTGATCGCCGTCTTCGGACTGCTGGGCCACCAGATCCTCGACTACCTGCACGTCACGGTGCCCGCGCTCATGATCGCGGGCGGGCTGCTGCTCCTGCTGATCGCGCTCGACCTGCTCACCGGCAAGACCGACGAGCCGAAGCAGACCAAGGACGTCAACGTCGCCCTCGTCCCGCTGGGCATGCCCCTGCTGGCCGGGCCCGGTGCGATCGTGTCCGTCATCCTGGCCGTGCAGAAGGCCGACAGCGTCGCCACCCAGGCGTCCGTGTGGATGGCGATCCTCGCCATCCACGTGGTGCTCTGGCTGGTGATGAGGTACTCGCTGCTCATCATCCGGGTCATCAAGGACGGCGGTGTCGTCCTCGTGACGCGGCTCGCGGGGATGATGCTCTCCGCGATCGCCGTGCAGCAGATCATCAACGGCGTCACGCAGGTGGTCCGGGGGAGCTGACCGGGCCCCGGCGCACGCAGAGCCCCCCACGGCATCGCCGTGGGGGGCTCTGAAATCTGTGCGGGACCCGTGTTATGAGGCCGAGGCGTCGGCCGGACGGATCCACAGCCGCTGCCCGATGGCGGCGGCCTGCTGAACGATCCGGTTGACGGAGGCGGCGTCCACGACGGTGCTGTCCACGGGCGTGCCGTCGACGTCGTCGAGTCGCATGATTTCGAAGCGCATAGCTTCTCCCTTCGTCTGGTCATCCCCCTCGCGGAGGATTGCTGTGCGTGCTGCTACATGAGTAGTCAACGCGGTGCGTGTTACGAACATTCCCTACGCTAAAGAAATTTTTCGAACAACTAATTACTAACGAGTAAGGGGTTTGCGAGGACTGAACGGGACCGGTTGTGTTCGCAGCGTGACCACCGGGACAATGGGCGGCGATGAACGACGACCTCCCGGCCCTCGCCGCCCGCATCGACCGCACGAACGCGCTGCTCACCCGCATGCTCGCCGAGGTGGCCAAGACGCCCTCGACCCACGCGATCTTCGTCGACGCGGGCTACCTGTACGCGGCGGCGGGACGCCTGGTGGCCGGGACCGAGGACCGCCGGGCCTTCGACCTCGACGCCGAGGGCCTGATCGAGGCGCTCATCGACCGCGCCCGCTCGATCTTCGCCGACAGCCGGCTGCTGCGCGTCTACTGGTACGACGGCGCCCGGCGCCGCATCCACACCGCCGAACAGCAGTCCATCGCCGAGCTGCCGGACGTCAAGGTGCGGCTGGGCAACCTCAACGCCAACAACCAGCAGAAGGGCGTCGACTCCCTCATCCGCTCGGACCTGGAGTCCCTGGCCCGCCACCGCGCCATCAGCGACGCGGCCCTGCTGGGCGGTGACGAGGACCTCGTCTCGGCGGTGGAGGCCGCCCAGGGGTACGGCGCCCGCGTCCACCTGTGGGGCATCGAGGCGCCGGACGGCCGCAACCAGGCCGAGCCGCTGCTCTGGGAGGTCGACAGCCAGCGCACCCTCGACCTCGACTTCTTCAAGCCCTACGTCTCACGGCGCACCGCCGCCTACGAGGCGACCGGCGCGAACCGCCCCACCCGTGAGGCCGTCCGCTTCGTCGGCGCGCAGATCGCCGCGAAGTGGCTGGCGGCGCGGGGCAGGGAGACGCTGGCCGAGCTGCTGCCGGGCCACCCCTACCTCCCCGGCTCCGTCGACCAGGACCTCCTCGTCGAGGCCGAGGGCATCCTGCAGTACTCCCTGCGCGGCCAGGCGGACCTCCGGCGCGCGCTGCGCGACGGCTTCTGGGAGCACGTGCAGACGCAGTACTAGGGTCCTGCGCCTGAACTGACATTCCTCGGTAGTTCCGGCTGAGTTGCGGACAGTCGGCACGCCTGGTTGCGACCGGATTCGGGCCGCCACGACGAGGCGGATCTATCGACGGATTGCTGGCGCACGACACTAGCCCCGCTCGTCGGCGCGGCGATCCCAGAAGTCGGCGAGCGCGTGGGCCGTCGGCAGCGGCTTGTCCAGATTGGGCGAGTGCTCGGCGCGCGGCACCACCGTCCGGTGCGCACGCAGGTCCACGGCCATGGCGTCCAGGAGCGGCACCGGCCAGGTGTCGTCCCGCGCGCCGGACAGGACGTGCAGCGGCAGGGGCACCGCGGCGAGTTCGGCGACACGGTCCGGCTCGACGCACAACTGGCGCCCCGTCGCGAGGAGTTGAGCGGGCTTGTGGTTCAGCCAGCGCAGCCGCATCTGGTCCAGCTTGCCGAAGCCGCGGGCCGGACCGCCGACCTCCTCGGGCGGGCCCATCGCCAGGATCGCCCCCCACACCTCGGTCATGCTCATCACCGCGAGCGCGTCGTGCAGCAGCTTCACCCGCTGTTTCTGGGACTCCGAGATCTCGGCCGGCCCCGAGGAGACGAGCGTGAACGAGACGAAGGGGGAGTGGTCCAGCAGCACGGCGGCGCGGGCGATCTGCCCGCCCAGGGAGTGCCCGACCAGATGCACGGGAGAGCCGAGGGCGGCCGCCTGCGCGAGCACGTCCCTGGCCAACTCGGCCTGGGCGTAAGGCGCTTCGTCCTCAGCGGGTCCGTCGGACTCGTTCTGGCCGCGCCCGTCCACGGCGATGCTGCGGTAACCGCGGGCCGCGAGCGGCTCGTGCAGCCGGTGGAAGTCCTCCTTGCTCCCGGTGAAGCCGGGCAGCAGCAGCGCGACGCCGCGCGGCTCGACACCGGCCGCCACGGGCGCGTCGACGACGGCGAACTCACCGCGCGCCGTCCGCAGCGCGTACGCACGCGCGCCGGGAGGGGACGGGAAGGGGTTGGCACTGCTCGGCCTGGTCACGTGCCGAGGCTACCGGCAGGGCTCCCCGCGCGCCCTCGCCGGGCCGCTCCCCGGGCGAACGCCGACGGCCCGGCCCCTCACGAAGAGGGACCGGGCCGTCGGGCGTCGAGCCATGCCCGTCGATCAGCCGTCCGCGGGCTCCGCGGCGGCCGTCGCCTTGCGGGTGCGGCGCACCTTGGGCTTCGCCTCGGCCGCGTCACCGGTGGTCTCGGCGGGGGCCGGGGCGGTGGCGGCGGTCTTGCGGGTGCGGCGCGGCTTGGCGGGTTCCGCTTCCTCGGTGGCCTGGGCCGGGATGGCGGCGGTGGTGGCCGTCGTCTCGGGCTGGGCCGTCTTGCGGGTGGTGCGGCGGCGCGGCTTGGCCTCGACGGCCTCCGCCGTGTCGACCGCGCTCTCCGCGGCGGCCGCCGTCTTGCGGGTCCGGCGCGGCTTGGCCACGGCCGGCTCCGCGACCGGCTCGGCCTTCGCTTCCGTCGCCTTGACGGCCGCGGCGGCGGTCTTGCGGGTGCGGCGCGGCTTGGCCTCCGTGCCCTCGGCCGTGTCGGCCGCGGCCTCGGCCGGAGCCGTCGCCGCCGCCTTGCGGGTGCGGCGCGGCTTGGCCTCGACGGCCTCCGCGGTGTCCACCGCGGCCTCCGCCGCGGCGGCGACCTTGCGGGTGGTGCGGCGGCGCGGCTTGACCTCCGCGTCCTCCGCCGTGTCGACCGCGACAGCGGCCGCGTCACCGGTGGTCTCGGCGGGGGCCGGGGCGGTGGCGGCGGTCTTGCGGGTGCGGCGCGGCTTGGCGGGTTCCGCTTCCTCGGTGGCCTGGGCCGGGATGGCGGCGGTGGTGGCCGTCGTCTCGGGCTGGGCCGTCTTGCGGGTGGTGCGGCGGCGCGGCTTGGCCTCGACGGCCTCCGCCGTGTCGACCGCGACCGCGGCTTCGGCCGGAGCCGTCGCCGCTGCCTTACGGGTGCGGCGCGGCTTGACCTCGGCCGCCGGGGCCTCGACCGCCTCGACGGCGGTCACGGCCTGGGCCTCGGTCTCGGCCGGAGCCGTCGCCTTGCGGGTGCGGCGGCGCGGCGCGGTCCGCGTCGGCTCGGCGGCCTCGGCCGTGTCGACGACGGCCTCCGCCGCGGGAGCCTCGGCGGACGGCAGTTCCGTCACGCCGGCGGGCGCGGCCTCGGCGGTCCTGCGGGTGCGCCGGCGGCGCGGCTTCGCCTCCGTCGCGTCCTGCGAAGCGGTGCCCGCGGTGTCGGGGGCCGTGCGCTCCGCCGTCGCCACGGCGGTTTCAGCGGCCTCGGCGACGGGCTGGACGGCCGGCTCGACGAGCCCGTCGGCGGCGCCCGTCACGGTCGTCGCGGCGATCTCCGGCGCGGAACCGTTGCGGGTACGACGACGCCGGCGCGGGGTGCGCGGACCGGCCGCCTCCTCCACGACGGGCGTCCGCTCGGCCACGGGAGCCTGCTCGGTCGCAGTCGAGGCGGTGGTCGCGGCGGGGGCGGACGTCGCGTCGAGCGGAGCGCCGTTACGGGTACGGCGGCGACGGCGCGGCGTGCGCGCCGACGGCTCGCGTTCGTCGGAGCGCTCCGCGGGCCGCTCGCCGGAACGCGACTCGCTCCGCCCACCGCGGTCGCCACGTCCGGCGCGGTCGCGGTCGCGGCCGTTGCGGTCGTTGCGACCGCGTGCGTTGCGGCCGCCCGGCTCGCCCAGGTCCTCGAGCTCCTCGGCGTCGAGCCCGGCGCGGGTGCGCTCCGCGCGCGGCAGGATGCCCTTGGTGCCGGCCGGGATGCCGAGCTCCTCGTAGAAGTGCGGCGAGGTGGAGTACGTCTCCGGCGGGTCGCTGAAGTCGAGCTCCAGCGCCTTGTTGATGAGCTGCCAGCGCGGGATGTCGTCCCAGTCGACCAGCGTGATCGCGATGCCCTTGGCGCCCGCGCGGCCGGTGCGGCCGATGCGGTGCAGGTACGTCTTCTCGTCCTCGGGGGACTGGTAGTTGATGACGTGGGTGACGCCCTCGACGTCGATGCCGCGGGCGGCGACGTCGGTGCAGACGAGCACGTCGACCTTGCCGTTGCGGAACGCGCGCAGCGCCTGCTCGCGGGCGCCCTGGCCGAGGTCGCCGTGGACGGCGCCGGAGGCGAAGCCGCGCTGCTGGAGCTGGTCGGCGAGGTCGGCCGCCGTGCGCTTGGTGCGGCAGAACACCATGACCAGGCCGCGGCCCTCGGCCTGGAGGATGCGCGAGACCATCTCGGGCTTGTCCATGTTGTGCGCGCGGTACACGTGCTGCTTGGTGTTCGCGACGGTCCTGCCCGCGTCGTCGGGCGAGGTGGCGTTGATGTGCGTGGGCTGCGACATGTAGCGGCGCGCGAGGCCGATGACCGCGCCCGGCATGGTCGCCGAGAACAGCATGGTCTGGCGCTTCGCCGGAAGCATGTTGATGATCTTCTCGACGTCGGGCAGGAAGCCCAGGTCGAGCATCTCGTCGGCCTCGTCGAGGACGAGCGACCTGATGTGCTTGAGGTCGAGCTTCTTCTGGCCCGCGAGGTCGAGCAGCCGGCCCGGGGTGCCGACGACGACGTCGACGCCCTTCTTGAGGGCCTCGACCTGGGGCTCGTAGGCGCGGCCGCCGTAGATGGCGAGGACGCGCACGTTGCGCACCTTGCCGGCGGTCAGCAGGTCGTTGGTGACCTGCGTGCACAGCTCGCGCGTGGGGACGACGACGAGTGCCTGCGGGGCGTCCGTCAGGGACTCGGGCGCGGCGCGGCCGGCCTCGACGTCGGCCGGGACCGTCACCCGCTCGAGGAGCGGAAGGCCGAAGCCCAGCGTCTTGCCGGTGCCGGTCTTGGCCTGTCCGATGACGTCCGAGCCCGACAGGGCCACGGGGAGCGTCATCTCCTGGATGGGGAAAGCGGTGGTGATGCCGACGGCCTCGAGGGCCTCGGCGGTCTCGGAAAGGATTCCGAGCTCTCGGAAGGTCGTAGTCAGGGTGCTGCCTCTTCTGTGTGCGCGGTGCGAGGCGAGCGCGGGGGTCTTTGACGGACCGTGCCGGGGACGTCGGCGGCCTTACGGGCGAGCCGTGAGGGCAAGCCGTTCAGCACGGGACCACTGCCGACGCTCTAGCGCTCGTACCGCTGGAGGGTGTCCCCCTCTGGCCGGCGTACGCAATGTGCCGTACGAGCCGTGAGGGCTGTCGGGTCGGAGCCGATCGGGCCACCGACCGGGCATCCTCATACATGCGGCCCGTCGAATATTCGGCAGGCGCATTACCACCATACCTCGGAATCGTGCACACGTGATGGCCGATTCGGTCACGTTGTGGTTCTCACAGTGCCGTGGCCGGTCCCGTACGTCTTCGTCGTCACACTGACTGAGCAGGGACTTCCACCGCGCGGGGAGCGGGCTATTGTGCGCTTCATGACGACCTCTGACAAGCCCGAGAACACCGCCGCCGCAACCGGGATCGCCGCCCAGGACTGGGCGACGGCCGCCGCCGACCCGCAGTACCGGGCCGCGGTCGTGGACCTGCTGGGCGCGCTGGCGTACGGCGAGCTTGCGGCGTTCGAGCGGCTCGCGGAGGACGCCAAGCTGGCGCCCACGCTGGAGGACAAGGCAGAGCTGGCGAAGATGGCGTCGGCCGAGTTCCACCACTTCGAGCGGCTGCGCGACCGGCTCACCGAGATCGGCGAGGAGCCGACGCCGGCGATGCAGCCGTTCGTCGCCGCGCTGGACGGCTTCCACAAGCAGACGGCCCCGTCGGACTGGCTGGAGGGCCTGGTCAAGGCCTACGTCGGCGACTCGATCGCCAGCGACTTCTACCGGGAGGTCGCGGCGCGTCTGGACGGCGACACGCGCGGCCTGGTCCTGGCGGTGCTCGACGACACCGGCCACGCCGGCTTCGCCGTGGACCGGGTGCGGGGGGCGATCGACGCGGAACCGCGCGTGGGCGGGCGGCTCGCGCTGTGGGCGCGGCGGCTGATGGGCGAGGCCCTGTCGCAGTCCCAGCGCGTGGTCGCGGACCGGGACGCGCTGTCGACGATGCTGGTGGGCGGCGTGGCGGACGGCTTCGACCTGGCCGAGGTGGGCCGGATGTTCTCCCGCATCACCGAGGCGCACACCAAGCGGATGGCGGCGCTGGGGCTGGCCGCCTAAGGCGCCGGCTGCCTCACCGCGCTCCGTGCGCCGCCGGCCGGGCCGCTCGCGGATCGGGCGGCCCGCTCCGGGTCATCGGGCGGCGCGCCGGTGGACGGGGTGGAGCGTTCGCGGACGGGTGGGGCGCTCGGGGTCGGGGTGGGGCGCTCGTGCGTCGACCGACGCGCTCCCGGACCGGCGCCCGGGCTACGCCGGCGCCGATCGTCGCCGGCGCACACCGGCGGGGCGCAGCAGCAGCGAGAGCGAGGCGGCGGAGACGATCGCCGCGCCGAGGAGGCTGGGCAGGGCGGACCCGGGGCCGAGCGCGCTGTGGGTGACGAAGTCGCCGAAGAGGGCTCCGGCGACGCCCGTCGCGTACACGAGAGTGTGGACCGGCAGGCGGTGCGAGAGGCGGGTGACCGCCGCCCACGCGAGCACGACACCGAGCACGGTGGAGCCGAGCGCTTCCAAGATCATTGAGGTCCCTCCCAGGCGGCGGGGCTGTGCACCGTGGTCGTAGCCCGTCATACCCGTGACCTGCGAAACGCAACCCTCTTTCGCGGACCGGCCGTGCGCCGTGCGTGGTGTGAACGCCGACCCAGAACACGTCGTGA
>NZ_JBHVYK010000126.1:0-18477 GCF_042880855.1 Streptomyces sp. NPDC058291 | reverse complement strand
AGCGTCAGTTGTGTATACGAGACCGGGGCGGGGCCGCGCGGCCCCGCCCACCCGTTCCGCCGCCGCATGCTCTCCGTTCGCGACCCGGCCGCGGCCGGTGAGCCGACCGGGCCGACCGCACGGCATGACACGGAACGGCACGGCATGACGCGCACGGCACGGCGGCGGACCCCCTGCCGCAAGGGGCGGCGAGGGGGCCGACGCGGCGGTCAGTTAAGCGACCACTTCTGGTTGTCGGCGCCGCCGCAGGACCACAGCACGATCGGGGTGCGGTTGGCCGTGGCCGCCCCGTTCGCGTCGAGGCACAGGCCGGCGTTGACGTTGGTGATCGTTCCGTCGGCGTTGACGTTCCACTTCTGGTTGCTCTGCCCGGTGCAGTCCCAGACGACGACCTTGGTGCCGTTGGCGGTGCCGTGGTCGTAGGCGTCCAGGCACTTGTTGCCGTACACCACCAGTTCCTTGCGGGAGGTGTAGGTCCAGGCCTGGTTGGAGCCGCCGTTGCAGTCCCAGATCTCGGCCTGCGTGCCGTTGCCGATGGTGGAGTCGAACATGTCCAGGCAGCGGCCGGACTGCTTGCCGACGACGAGACTGCCGTTCGCGCCGGGCAGGGGCCGGACCGTGATGTCCGCCAGGGTGGGCGCGCCGGTGAAGGCGAGCGTGTTGGCGGAGCCCTTGGACAGGGCGACCTGGACGGAGATCGTGCCCTGCGCGGAGCCTGTCGGCGGGAAGGAGACCGTCGTCGCGGTCTGGCCGTTGACCTTCAGCGTCGCGGTGCGGGCGGTGGAGGCGGTGTTGGTGTAGGCGACGTCGACGACCTTCAGACCGGTGCTGCCGGCGACCACGCCGGAGAAGCTCGACGAGCCGGTGTAGGTGCTGCTCGACGCCTCCGTGCCGCCGGTGACGGTGAGCAGGAGCGAACCGCCCGCCGGGACGTTCGCCGTGTAGCCCGTGGCGTACCTGCCGATGTCGGCGCGCGCCCAGGCGTCACGGACCGTGGCGGAGGCGTCGGTCAGCCCCAGGTCGGCCCAGCGGGCGGTGATGTTCGCCGCGGCGGAGGTGCGGTTGAGCAGCACCACGGCCCGTTTGCCGGCGCCGGCCAGGACCTTCCCGTACACCTGGAGCCCGGCGGCGTCCTCGGCGACCTTCACGCCCTGCAGACCGCGGGCGTCCTGGTCGACGGCGACGACCTCGGGGTTCTTCAGGATGTTCGCCGTATCCGCCGTCATGGTGGTGAGGTCGTTGCCGGCGAGGAGCGGGGCGCCGGAGATCGCCCACAGGTTCATGTGGGTGCGGTTCTGCGCGGCGGTGAAGCCGTCCATGCCGACCATCAGCATGTCCGGGTCGTTGTAGTAGCCGGTGTGCTGCGCGGTGGGGTGCAGGTTGCGGTCGTAGTTGGTCAGCAGGTTGCTCATGGACGGCTTGTTGCCGAACAGGATGATGTCGTCGTTGGTCCGCCACATCGCCCCCTGTCCCGGCGCCCAGTTCCACGGGTTCTGCCGGCCCCAGTTGCACAGCGACAGGGTCATCGGGCGGCCGGTCGTGGCCGTGGCCCGGTCGATCGCGCCGCTGATGGCCCGGTACGCCGTCGCCGCGTCGAGCCCCTCGGCGTCACCGCCGCACCAGTCGACCTTCACGAAGTCGAAGCCCCACTGCGAGAACTGGAGCATGTCCTGGTCGTAGTGGCCCTCGCTGCCGCTGCCCGGAGCGGCGGGACGGCCGGTCGGGTAGTAGTAGCCGCAGCCGTCCTTGCCGGCGTCGGTGTAGATGCCGGCCTTCAGCCCCTTGCCGTGGATGTAGTCGGCGATGGCCTTCATCCCGCCGGGCCACTCGGACTCGTCCACGGTGATGTTCCCCGCGCTGTCGCGGGTGCCCTGCCACCAGCCCTCGTCGATGTTGACGTACCGGTAGCCGGCCGCCGGCAGCCCCGAGGCGACGAAGGCGTCGACCTGCCGCTTGATCACGCTGTAGTCGATCTTCGCGGCGAAGCTGTTCCAGGAGGCCCAGCCCATCGGGGCGGCCGGCACGGCGATCTGGCGCGAGGTCGCGGCCTGGGCCGCGCCGGGCTGGACGAACAGCAGGGCGGCGGCCGCCGTCAGGAGCAGGGCGAGCGTCCGTGCGGCGGCTGATCGGCAGCGCCGGGCGAGGCGGGAGCGGGGTGGGGGAAACATGCGGCGACTCCGGAATGCAGATTTTCGACATATCGAACGAGTGTCGGCTAACCGAACGCGGTGCGGGCCGAAAGTAGAGCCGCCCGAGGAGGAAGTCAACGGCTGCGACAGAAGTGCCGGGACCGCGCTCGAACCTCAAGTGACTGCTTTCCGCGGGTCGTTCGCCCCGGGCCGGGCCGCACCCCGCCATACTGTCGGTCGTGCGAGTGGCGATCATGACGGCGGGATCCCGGGGAGACGTGGCCCCCTTCACGGGGCTGGGCCACGCGCTGGTGTGCGCGGGGCACGAGGTCACCCTCGTCACCCACGCTCGGTTCGCGCCGCTGGTGGCCGGCTCGGGGGTGGGCTTCCACGCGCTGCCGGTGGATCCGCTGGCCGAGCTGGAGTCCGAGCGCGGCCGGGGACTGCACCGCAGCGCGACCGGTCCGGGCAAGCTGCTGCGGATGGCGCGGATGGCCCGGGCGGTGGTCGGCCGGATGACCGACGACCTGCTCACCGCCGCCCGGTCGAGCGACGCCCTGCTGCTGTCCGCCTCGCTGGCCCCGCTGGGGCACGCCATCGCCGAGGGTCTGTCCCTGCCCAGCCTCGATCTCGCCCTCCAACCCGTCGCGCCCACCCGGGAGTTCGCGCCGCCGCTGCTGGGCGGCGGATCCTGGGGAGCGGTCGGCAACCGGCTGGCCGGGCACGGCGTCGGCCTGGCCGTCGAGCGGATCTTCGCCCCGGTCGTGCCGACGGTGCGGGCCCGGCTGGGCCTGCCCGCCGCGCCCCGCGCGCTGCCGGCCCGGCGCCGGCCCGTCCGGCCCGTCCTGCACGGCTTCAGCCCGCTGGTGGTCCCCCGCCCCCGGGACTGGCGCGCGGAGCTGGACGTCACCGGGTACTGGTGGCCCTACGACCGCGGGACGCGGCTGCCGTCCGCGCTGCGGGAGTTCCTGGACGCGGGACCGCCACCGGTCTTCGTCGGCCTGGGCAGCGCGACCGTGCCCGACCCCCGGCGCCTCAGCGCCGAGATCGTCCGGGCCCTGCGGCGGGCGGGGCTGCGCGGGGTGATCCAGCGCGGCTGGGCCGGCCTCGAGGCCGACGGCGATGACATGCTGACGGTCGACGACGTCCCGCACGCCCTGCTCTTCCCGGAGACGGCCGCGGTGGTCCACCACTGCGGGGCGGGCACCACGGCGGCCGGCGTGCGGGCCGGGGCGCCCGCCGTGCCGGTGCCGATCCAGTTCGACGAGACCTTCTGGGCCGACCGCCTGGTCTCGCTCGGCGTGGCCCCGACCTCACTGCCCCTGCGCCGACTGACCGCCGACACCCTGGCCGCCGCTCTGGCGCAGGCCGTCCGGGCTCCCGAACACCGGGCGCGCGCCCGTGAGCTGGCCGCCCGGGTGCGCACGGAGGACGGGACGGGGCGGGTGGTGGAGGCGGTCGGGCGCTGGTCGAGCACGTGAGGCCGGGCATCACTCGTTGTAGTGCCTGCACGTCATGCGGACGGAGTCCAGGATCTCCGGCCGGTCGGGCGCAGGTACCTCCGGCAGCCCCCACGCCGCTCTGGTGTCCTCGATCAGACGACGGGCACTGGGCGGTGACACCGACAGCTCCCCCCGCACCACGGCCAGCCGCTCGAGGCTTCCGTCCGGCCGGTTCGCCTGCGCCTGGGTACGGCGACGCTCGAAGCCCGGGGTTGCGAACACGTCGAGCAGGGTGACGCAGAAGTACGCGTAGGCGGCGGCCTCGTCCAGGCGCTGCAGGACCTGGGGCGGCAGGTCCGCCCTCAGGTCGGCGGTGCCGGGCCCGTCGGCCCAGCGCGCGAACCGGCCGATGTGCTCCCTCATCCTCCCGAGTTCACACAGACAGTCGGCGTGCAGGAACTCCGCGAGCCGCCGCGTCGCGCCGAAGACCACGTCGGTGCTCCGGGTGGGCAGCGTGTCCTCCTTCACCCCTGCCCTGAAGGCGTCGACGGTCTCCCGCATCGCCCGGGTGACCAGCCAGGCCGACACGTTGCGCAGTTCGACCTCCCCTCGGGCTTCTCGCAGCGACACCATCTCCCGGGAGTACCGGATCAGATCGCGGGGCACGCCGCCGGCCAGGGCGTGCGCGAGCGCCACGAACGGCTCCGAGAAGCCTTCGGCGCGCCGGTGGAGAATCGCTTTCGACTCCTTCAGGGAGCAGGGCCGCACATGGACGACGTCGTCGAAGGTGCTGTCCGCGACGTCGCGTCCGGGCAGTCCCCGGCGGACAAAGGACGCGCCCACGTCCTCCGACACCGAGATCAGGAAGTGGACGCCGGTGACCCCGAGGATGGCCTTGATCTCCCCGAGGAACTCCAGGGCCTTGGCGGTGGATCCCAGCCGGTCGATCTCGTCGATCGTGACCACCAGACGCCGACTCCGCGGCCGGAGTTCTTCCGCGACTTCAGCCAGCGTGCGTCTGAGCTGCTGGACGAGTTCCGGCAGGGTCAGCGGCGACGCGGTCAGGGACGTGCCGTAGGTGGAGCCGAGGTTGAGCAGGCCGCCGGCCGGGGCCCCGCTGGCTCCGTAGTTCACGCTCTGGACGGTCTGCAGACGGTACAGGTGATCCCGACACCGTCGGACCAGGGCCGGCTCCCGCCGCCCGCGCGTCCAGCGGGACGCCCTGACCAGGACGACGCCCACCGCCACGACGACCACCCGCTCGGACAGGTCCCAACCCAAGGCGGCCTGCCGCAGCCGGTCGTCGAGGGACGCCCATCCGAGTCCCAGAAGGAGGACCAGCAGTGCGACACGCTGCGTGCCATCCCTGACGTACTCCCAGAACGGTGTGACCGCGACCCACACGCCGACGAACCCGAGCGCCCCTACGATCACCACGGTCGGATAGAAGATCACCGAGTCGTCGTGCCGCCAGTCGTTGAACCACCGGATCACCGGGGCCGGTGACCACAAGGTGATCACCGCCAGCACGACCAGCGTCCGGCCGACGGGAACGAGGAACGTCTCGCGTACGAGGTGTGAGAAGGCGGCGAAGCGCCACTGCCCGGCGTACTTCCAAACGAGGACTGCGAGCACCACGGCGCCCAGCGCGCACCACGGGTGCGCTCCCTCCGCAACCGCCGTCACAGCGTCACGCACACGCCGTGCCGCGTCGTCGCCGGCGCTCGTGAAGGCGCCGAAGAGGTGCTCGGCGAAGTCGCGCGTGGCCGCGAACACGCCCAGCACGAACAGCCCGAGTCCAAGCAGGTTCCAGAGGAACGAACGCGCGCCTGCCCGAACGGCTGCTCCAAGCCTGCGCAACCCGGAGCGCAGCGGGCTCAGTCGGCGGAACTCCGGAAATCGGAACCCGTGGTCCGCCATGTACGTTTCACACACGTCGACGAACAGAGAGGTGAGGAATTCCAGCGGCGCGTACGAGGCGGGAGCCTGGACGCAGACCTTCAGGTCGCCCGGTGCGCAGGTCTCCAGCAGGGTCGTCTTGCCCGAGCCTCGCGGCCCGCACACAGCTATGGTTCCGTCCACCAGGGCGTCGAGCTTCCGAGCGATCTCAGCCTTGGCCTGGTTGTCGATCACGTAGTTGCGGTCCCGGTGGTCCCTGATGCCCTCATAGCGCGTGGCGACGAGGAGGCAGTCGTGGTCCTCGCCGAGGAGTTCCGAGACGACGCTCTGCACGACGGTCGGCATCACGTCCTGCGTCATGACCAGGGTGAGGTCACCGGTCCGCAGCCGCACCGCGCGCGACCATCCGGCCCTGACCGCGAGGGCGACGAGCAGCCCCAGGGCGGCACGTGCCCTGCCCCGCGAAGCGGGCCGGCACAGGCTCCATGCCAGGGCTCCGACCAGCACGACACCGGCGACGGCGGGCCACGGGTCCGCCCCGACCGCCCAGAGCAGGATCAGGGCCATCCCTGCCAGGTCTGCCGCCGCCGAAGAGAGGTCCCAGGACAAGCGGAGCCGCAACTGTGTGATCCGGTTCTGCGCCCGGCTCCAGCCGTCGCACGCCTCCTCACAGGCTCGCCCTGCGTCCTGAAGTGGCGCCCGACGCACCCGGGCGATGTTCTCCGGGCGGAGCATCGCGCATCTGACGTCCTCCGGCAGAACACCGGGGCGGTGGCCCAGACGGCGAGCCACCTGATCGGTCCTCAGCGTGCGGTCCAAGGCCTGTTCGTAAGCGATTCGCTGCGCGCGGTCGGCCTCGGCCCACAGCCCGTCGTCCCCGTCGTCCCGCAACGCGCCCCGCTCCCGTCGTCGTTGTCGGAACCGGTCCGGTCCGTTCCTCCTACTGTGCCCACCCCGGCGGGCGCAGTATCCCCAGCAGTTGGCGCACCAGTTCGTCGACCACCTCGTCCAGCGTCGCGTCCACCCAGCCCGCGCTCCAGTCGTGCAGGAGGCCGTTGACGCTGCCGATGAAGGCGGCGGCCGCGAGTCGGTAGTCGCGGGGGGCGGCCTCGCCGCGCTGGGCGGCGGCCGTCGCCTCGGCGCAGATCAGGTCGACCCAGCGGGCGCGCCGGGCCAGGCGCTGCTCCTCCAGGCGGGGGCTCACGCCGACGATCTCGACGAAGGTGATCCGGATGCGGTGCGGGTCGGTGGTGACGTCGGCCGCGTAGGCGCGGAAGATCGCGGTGACGCGCTCGGCGAGCGGCAGGCCCTGGGCGTCGGCGAAGGCGGCCAGGACCGCTTCCTCGGCCCAGTCGTTGACCTGCAGATGCAGCGCCGCCAGGACGTCCTCCAGGGTGCGGAACTCCTCGTAGAACTGGCGCGTCGACAGGCCGGCCGCCTCGCTGAGCGACGCGACCGTGGTCCCGCGGTAGCCGGGCCCGCCGCCGAACAGCCGCAGCGCCGCGTCCAGAAATCTTCTCCGGCGCTCCGCCTGCCGCTGTTCGGCCGACTTGCCGCCGTAACGGCCGGTCGGCGCTCTGAGCCTGCCCGTCACTGGCCCTCCCTCGTCGTCCCGTGCTCCCCCGCCGCCAATTTTGTCGTGTACGAAGTCTTGTGGCGAAGGGCACCCCTTCCTTACTTTCCAGTAAGTCAACTCTGAACGCATCGGTGTTCAGATTCGGGCGGCCCCTCCGCCCTGCCCCCACGCCTTCAGCCACCCAGAGGAGAGAGCAGCATGCCTGCCTTCAGATCCAGGCACCTTTGCTCCGTAGCCGCCGCCCTCGTCCTGACCGTCGCCGCCCCGGCGACCGCGGCCACCGCCGCTTCCACCGCCGCCGACGCCTCGACCGCCGCCGCCCTGCGCGAGGTCCTCTTCGTCGGCAACAACTGGGAGGGCACCGCCGACGTCGTCAAGTCCAGCGGCGACTTCGCCAAGGTCGGCCGGATCAACGTGATCCCCGACAAGGCCGCCCGGATGGCGGAGATCAACGCCGACCCGATCAAGTGGATCTACTTCATGGCCATCCGCAACGGGGTCGGCGAGGGCCACGACCAGTTCGTGGACGACATGTACACCACACCGGACGGCGCGTCGGTGGTCGTCTCGCGGCCGAGCTTCGCCGACGTCGTCTCCATCGACCTGGCCACCGGCAACATCAACTGGCGTTTCCCGGTGTCCGGTTACCGTTCGGACCACATGGCCGTCTCACCCGACGGGAAGCGGGTCGCGGTCTCGGCGTCGATCTCGAACACCGTGCACGTCCTGGACATCGTCACCGGCAAGCAGCTCGGGTCGTTCAAGACCGGCGACAAGCCGCACGAGAACATCTTCACCAAGGACGGCAAGTACATCTACAACATGGCGATCGGCGACGTGAACACCTCGCAGGACGCTCCTTGGCAGGACTTCACCAAGGGCGACCGGCGCATCACCGTCGTCGACGCGAGCACCTACAAGCAGGTCAAGATCATCGACATGCGGCAGCGGCTGGACGCCATCGGGCTCAAGGACTACTCGGACGCCGTGCGCCCGGCGGTGTTCTCGCCGGACGAGTCCAAGCTGTACTTCCAGGTCTCGTTCTTCAACGGCTTCTTCGAGTACGACCTCGCCTCGGACCGGATCACCCGGACGAAGACCCTGCCGAAGAACCCGGCGACCAGCGACGACCGCACCACCTTCGTCAACGACTCGCGCCACCACGGCATCTCGATGAGCCCCGACGGCGCCAAGCTGTGCGTGGCCGGCACGATGGACGACTACGCGACGGTGGTCGACCGCGCCACCCTCCAGGAGGGCCCCCTGGTCAGCGCCTCCAAGCCCTACTGGGCCACGGTCAGCGGCGACGGCAGGGACTGCGTCATCTCCGAGAGCGGCGCCGACCAGATCACCGCGATCGACTTCGCCACGGGACAGAAGATCCTCTCGGTGCCGGTGGGCGACCATCCGCAGCGGGTCAGGCTCGGCCATGTGGCGGCGGACTGGACCGGCGCCGGCAGCTGACGGCTCCCGGCGCGGCAGGACAAAGGGGTGGGCGACGGTGACCGTCGCCCACCTCCGCGTCGTGTCCGGCGCGGTCACCCCACCTTCTGGGCCACCCACGCCGACAGTTCGGTACGGGCGGCCGCCAACAGGGTCGCGGACGGCGCGGTCGCCCCGTTGGTCACCAGGGCGTAGTGCACGGAGCCCGAGTCCGGCGCGCCCAGCAGCAGACGCCGGCTGCCCGTGCCGCCCGGTTCGCCGGCCGCGGCGATCTTCGTGGTCGTGGTGTACGCGGGCGGGGAGTACACCGTGCCGAGGTCGGAGACGACCGTCGTCGTGGCGGTCGGGAAGGAGGCCGGCAGATGCAGTTCGGTGGGGGCCGCGCCGCCGTTCGAACGCCACACCAGCAGCCCGTACTGGCCGGAGCCGACGAGCTGTCCGGTCTGGGGCAGGGAGGCGGGGACCGGGTTCCAGGTGAGCGTGGTGGAGCCGTCGCGGGAGCGGTCCTCGTAGGTGAAGGCGAGGGTCGTGCCGGAGGTGGCGCCCGGGTAGATCCGGTCGAGCAGCCGGGCGTCCTGACGCAGCGTCACCGTCCCGGCGTCGTCCAGGCGCACGGCGGAGAGGTCCTCGTCGTTCCAGGCGTCGGCGCTCGTGCGCACCTTGTCGGGGTTGTCGTTCATCAGCTCGTGGTGGCGGCCGCTGTAGACGTCCCACTGCCACTGCGAGCCGGACAGGACCGGACCCGAACGCGCCGGTGCGGCCCACCAGTCGGCCCCCTTCACACGGGAGTCGAGGCCCTGGTACATCGCCTTCAGGACGGTCGGCGCCTTGCCGGCGGTGCTCCCGTTCAGCGGGTGGCCGAACTCGCTGACGATCGCCGTCGTCGCGGCCGTGGAGGCGCGGTCGCGCACCGCGCCGAGGTCGGTGACGTACTGGCCGTCCGCCGCGTTGCCCCACATCAGGATGCCGGAGATGGCCTTCTGGTCGTAGAAGTGGGTGTTGAAGACGTAGCGGGAGCCGAACGTGCCCGCGTCCAGGAGTCCGCCCTCCTCCTTGCTGACGTTGCCGTTCCAGAAGAGGTTCGGCTCGACGAGGGCGGGCTTGTCGGTCCAGCCGGCCGCGTCCATCCGGGCCCGGAACCGCACGTAGAAGGGCCACAGCAGGTCGCGTTCCCAGGTGCGGCTGGTCTGGCCGGAGTCGTAGGAGCCGGCGTAGGGCTCGTTGTAGGGGTCGAACCCGAGGACTCCGGCGAACTCCTCGGCGGTGAGGTTCGCCCTGACGTACGTCATGGTCTTCTCGGCGGTGGCCAGGAAGGAGTCCTGGAGACCGTACCGGTTGTGCCAGAAGTCGTACTGGGCGGCCTTGACCGCGCCGTTCTGGGTGATGTTCTGCCCCCAGAGCAGGCAGATGCCGCAGGACTCGCTCGGGTAGCCGCCCAGGTCCACGGCCCACCGGGGAGCGCCGTCGCCGGTGTACCAGCTGCCCGGGTTGAACAGGTGGCGGGAGTAGAGGTCCTGGTGGAAGTCGGGGTAGACCCGGATGCCGGCGTCGAGGAAGGCGCGCATCTGCTCGGTGGCGGCGGCCAGGTAGCCGGTGTCGACCTGGCCGCGCACCGGTTCCGCGTAGGCCCAGGAGAGCAGGAAGCGCACGGAGTTGCCGCCGCCGAGGGTGCGCAGCGCCGTCGCCGACTTCCTGGCGTCGGCGGCGGAGGCGAAGGGCAGCCCCTTGTTCTCGGCGAGCTTGGTCTCACCGGAGACGTTGTAGCCGCGCAGCACGACCTCGCGGCCGTTGGCGTCGACGAAGCGGCCGCCCGACACGGTGAGCGCCGTGCCGTCGAAGGGGAGGGAGTCGGGGATCGTGGCGGCGGCGGTGGCGGCCGTGGAGCCCGCCACCGTCAGGAAGCCGCAGAGTCCGCAGAGGACTACCAGAACAGCGAGCAGACGAGCCCGGATATTCGGCATGTCCCCTACAGTCCGGTGATTTCCGGACACCGTCAATACCTTCTGACCCACGAGTAAGTTGGCTTTCTGTCAGCTCAGTTGGCCATCCGACCCGTCACGCGCAACAGGTACTCCTCGCGGTGGAGCGGATCGTGGTCGGTGCGCGGCCGCTCCGGGAGCGTGCCGCCCACGACCGGCGCGTAGTGGTCGAAGCCGCTCTCCCACTCCCCCTCCCCCCGGGTCAGCGCGGGAACGCGCTGTTCGAGGCCGTGCACCCGGGCGGCCGGCGCCGTGCCCTCCAGCACGCACCGCTTTCCCCTGACGTCCGTCGCCCGGGGCACGGCGCGCGCGGCGGCCAGCACCGGCAGCAGCGCCCCCAGCGTGTCCGCCGGGGCCTCGACGCGGAAGCGGTGCATCGGCTCGTGGACGAGCGTGCCGGCCCGGCGCAGCGCCTCGGCCAGGACCAGCGGGGTCAGACCGCGGAAGTCGTACCCCGTGCTGGACATGCTCTTGTCGAAGCCCTGGTGGGCGTGGCTCTGGCGGGGCCAGTAGCCGCAGTGGGTCATGGTGACGGCGCAGTCGGTCACCTGCCAGCCGTGCAGCCCCTGACCGAGCGTCTCGCGGACGCTGTCCTCGACCGCCTTGAAGAAGGCGTACGGCATCGAGCCCAGCTCCACCTCCAGGCCGAAGCGCACCCCGCTGCCCGGCGCGGCCGGCTCGACGCGCAGTCCGACGGTGGCGAGGAACGGGTTGGCGTCCTTCTTGATGAACTCGGCGGCGGCTCCGACGCCTGCCGGCCGCTCCAGGCACAGCGGCGTCGTCTCCCGGAAGGCGACCTGAAGACCGTGGTCCTCGGCGAGGGTGGCCTGGACGACCTCCTTCTGGATCTCCCCGTACAGCGACACCGACGTCTCCTGCCGGACCTCGTCGTGGCGCAGGCCGATCAACGGGTCCTGCTCGGCGAGCCGGGCGAGGGCGACGTGCAGCGAGCGCCGGTCCGCGCCCGGCCCCGGCACCACGACCGTCTCCAGGGTCGGCGGCGCGAAGAAGCGCCGTCGCTCGTCGCGGGGTTCGCCCAGGCAGTCGCCGACCCGGGCCTCGGTGAGGCCCCACAGCCGGGCGATCCGGCCCGCGGCCACCTCCTCCCGCCGTACGTCCGTGCCCTGGTCGAAGACGCTGATCGCAGTGACCTTGGTCGCGCCCCGCGCAGCACCGGAGCCTTCGCCACCGTCGCCGCCGAGGGGGACGCGGTCGCGGACGCGCAGGACGCCGGAGAACAGGCGGACGTAGGCGATCTTCTCGCCCGCCGGGCCCCGCTCCACCTTGAAGACCGTGCCGGACAGCGGGCCCTCGCGGTCGCCGTCGGCGGCGGGCAGCGACTCGGCGATCCCGGCGACGAGTTCGGGCACTCCGGCGCCGGTCGTGGCGGAACCGAAGTAGACCGGGTGGACGAGCGCGCGCCGGGTCTGGGCGACGATGGCCCGCCGCACCCGGTCCCGGGTGACGGCGCCGTCCACGTACGCGGACAGCAGGGCGTCGTCGTGGTCGGCGAGGACGTCGACGGCGGGCTCGACGGCCGGTTCGACGGCGGTGAAGCGGGCCGCGGCGGTGCCCGGGCCCGTGACGACGCCCATCGGGAGGACCGGCGCGGACAGCCGCTCGGCCAGCTCGCGCAGGACGCCCTCGACGCGGGCGCCGCGGCGATCGATCTTGTTGACGAAGACCAGGGTGGGGATGCGCAGCCGGCGCAGGGTCCGCATCAGGATCCTGGTCTGCGCCTGGACCCCCTCGACGGCTGAGACGACGAGCACCGCCCCGTCGAGGACGCCGAGCGCCCGCTCCACCTCGGCGATGAAGTCCGGGTGGCCGGGGGTGTCGATCAGGTTGACGGTGACGTCGTCGATCCGGAAGGAGACGACGGCCGACTTGATGGTGATGCCGCGTCGGCGCTCCAGCGCCAGGGTGTCGGTCTGCGTGCTGCCGGCGTCGACGCTGCCGATCTCGTCGATGACGCCGACCGAGTGCAGCAGCCGTTCGGTGAGGCTGGTCTTACCGGCGTCGACGTGGGCGAGGATCCCGAGATTGAGCATGTGCACGAAACGTCATGTCCTTTGAGACGGGGGTGATTCCTTCCTGCTGGGCGGACATGAACGGTGTGCGCATCGGTGCTCCTGGGATCGTGCGGCGAGTGGGTACTGGGGCAGTGCAACAGACCGGCGCGCGGGGCCGCAACGGATTAACGTGCGGACATGCGCGACATTCTTCCGGTGCTGCACGGGTGGTACGCCGACGGCGCCGCGTTCGGGCTCGCCACCGTGGTCGCCGTCGCCGGCAGCGCGCCGCGCGGACCGGGCGCCGGGATGGCGGTGGGGCCCGGCGACGAGGTGGTGGGCAGCGTGTCCGGGGGATGCGTGGAGGGCGCGGTGTTCGAGCTGGCCAAGGAGGTCGTGGCCGACGGGGCGGCCCGGCTGGAGGTCTTCGGGTACGGCGACGACGACGCCTTCGCCGCCGGGCTGACCTGCGGCGGCGAGATCTCGGTGCTGGTGCGCGCCGTCTCGCCGCGTCTGGACCCGTGGTTCGGCGCGGTCGCGGAGTCGGTGGCCGCGGGCGAGCCGGTGGCCGTCGCCACGGTCGTCGACGGCCCCGCGCCCCGCGGGGCGGTCCTGGCCGTCTGGCCCGAGCGCGCGGGCGGCTCGTCCGGCGACGACGGGCTGGACGCGGCCGTCACCGCCGACGCGCGCGGCGAGCTGGCCCTGGGCGCCACCACGATGCGCCACTACGGGCCCCGGGGGCGGCGGCGCGAGGACGACGTCTCGGTGTTCGTGCACTCCTTCGCGCCGCCGCCGCGCATGCTGGTGTTCGGCGCCGTCGACCACGCGGCCGCCGTGGCCCGCATCGGGGACTTCCTCGGTTACCGCGTCACGGTGTGCGACGCGCGGCCGGCCTTCGCGACCCCCCGCCGGTTCCCGCCGGGCGTCGAGGTGGTCGTGGAGTGGCCGCACCGGTATCTGCGCGGCACGGCCACCGACGCCCGCACGGTGATCTGCGTCCTGACCCACGACCCGAAGTTCGACGTGCCGCTGCTGGAGGCGGCGCTGCGCCGGCCCGCCGCGTACATCGGGGCGATGGGCAGTCGTCGTACGCACGACGACCGTCGCGCCCGGCTCGCGGCGGCCGGGCTCACCGAGCGCGAGCTGGCCCGGCTGCGCTCACCGATCGGGCTGGACCTGGGAGCCCGTACGCCCGAGGAGGTGGCCGTGTCGGTGGCCGCCGAGATCGTCGCCCTGCGCTGGGGCGGCACCGGCGTTGCGCTGACGGCGGCGCGCGGGCCCGTCCACCGCTGACGGCCCCGAGGTCAGGCGCGGTCCGCCCGGTGGTCCGCGAGGATCTGCTCCAGGTGGTGCAGGGCCGCCGTGACGCGGGCCGGGTGGTCGCGGAAGTACGGGTCGTCCGGGACCGGCAGCGACCCGGCCAGCGCCCAGCCGCGGGCCCGCGCCCAGGTGGCGTCGTCGGCGCCGACCGCCTCTCGGAAAACCGGACGCGCCTCGGCGGGCAGGAACTTCCAGGCGGGCTGCAGGTCCACCGCGGGATCGGCCACCGCCAGCGTCCCGAAGTCGATGACCGCGCCGAGCCGGCCGTCGCGCAGCAGCAGGTTGCCCGCGTCGAGGTCGCCGTGGATCCACACCGGCGGCTTCCCCCAGGCAGGCGCGGCCAGAGCCGCCTCCCACACCCGGGTGAGCGCGTCGGCGTCGGCCAGGCCGGACTCCTTCAACGCGGCGATCTTGGGCCGCACCCGGCTCTCGTGGGCGATCGAGTCGCGGCAGTCGCCCAGCGGCACGCCCCGGAAGGCGTTGCTCCGCTCCGGGCCGGGCCCGCCCGTGGGATCGGCGGCCTGCAGGGCGGTGAGGAAACCGGCGAGGTCGCGGGCGGTGCGCACCGGGTCGGCGACGGCCTGCGGGGTGGCCGTCTCCCCGTCCAGCCAGCGGTACACCGACCAGGGATAGGGGTAGCCCTCGCCGGGCGCTCCCTGGGCGAGGGGTTCCGGAACGGGCAGCGGCAGCAACGGCGCGAGGCGCGGCAGCCAGCGCTGTTCCCGGGCGACCTGGCCGGCCCAGTGCGCGTGTCGCGGGAGGCGGACGGACAGTTCGTCGCCGAGCCGGAAGGTGGCGTTGTCCATGCCGGACTTCGGCACGGGGACGACGCGGAGACGGGCCCACTGGGGGAACTGCGCGGCCAGCAGACGGCGCACGAGCACGGTGTCGATCAGCACACCTGCCATGTCATCGGGCGCCGGCCGGGACGTCCACCGAATTTTCGAGGAAAAAGAACCGATTCATCCGGTATGGAAGGTAGTGGGACGGGTAGGCGACCGGCAGGGACAGGGATGCACGTCCTCTGCCCTTCGTCCGGCGAAGGAAGGAGGTCCGTTGAAGCAACGCACACCCGCAAGTACCGGGCCGCCCCCGACCTTCTCGGCCGGGAGCGGCCCGACCTTCTGTCCCCGCCCGGGAAACCGCCGCGCTCAGCGCGGCGGCAGCCGGTGCAGCACCACGTCCGTGAGGCAGCCGTCCGCCGCGGTGGCGGTGAGATAGGTGCAGTGCGGCTGACGGCGGCGGTCGGTCGGGGACCCCGGGTTGAGCAGGCGCAGCCCGCCCGGCGCGGTGGTGTCCCAGGGGATGTGGCTGTGCCCGAAGACCAGGACGTCCAGGTCCGGGAAGCGTGCTGCGCAGCGCGTCTCCCGGCCCTGGGCCGGGCCGGTCTCGTGGACGACCCCGAACCGCACTCCGCCCAGCTCGGCGCCGGCCACCTCGGGCAGCCTCGCGCGCAGGTCCGGCCCGTCGTTGTTGCCGTACACGCCGACGACCGCGCGGCTGCGGCTCTCCAGCAGATCCAGAGTGGCGATGTCCACCCAGTCCCCCGCGTGGATCACCACGTCCGCGCGCGCGAGCTCGTCCAGCAGCGCGGCGGGCAACGTTTTGGCGCGCTTGGGGAGGTGGGTGTCGGACATCAGCAGAAGGCGCACGGCCTCAGGATACGAAATCCGCGCCTCGGACGAATCAGGACAGGTGGGGCGCCGACGGCGGGGTTAGCATCGGGCCACGCGCACCCCCGTTCCGCGCGCGGCGAAGCGATCCAGCGAGGGGGCCAGGAGCCCGATGCCGGTCAAGGTCAGCGTCATCGTCCCCGTCCACGACCCCGGTCCCCGCATCGAGACGTGTGTGGCCTCGCTGCTCCGGCAGTCGCTGCCGCCGGACGAGTACGAGGTGATCTTCGTCGACGACGGCTCCACCGACGCCACCCCGGCCCTGCTCGACGCCCTCGCCGCCGAGGACCCCCGGGTGCGTGTCGTCCACCAGGAGAACTCCGGCGGGCCCGGCGCGCCCCGCAACGTCGGCATCGACGCCGCGCGGGGCGAGTACGTCCTGTTCGTCGACGACGACGGCCGCCTCGGCCGCCAGGCCCTGGAGCGGATGTACGCCTACGGGGTCGCCAACGACGCGGACGTCGTCGTCGGCAAGACGGCCGGTCAGGGACGCGCGGCGCCGGTGGAGCTGTTCCGTGCCGATCGCCCGCGCGCCGGCGTCGGGGACACGCCGCTCATCGACAGCCTGACCGCGCACAAGATGTTCCGCCGGACGTTCCTGGAGCGCACCGGGCTGCGCTTCCCGCAGGGGCGCCGCCGGCTGGCGGACGACGTCTTCGTCGCCGAGGCCTATCTGCGCGCCGGCAATGTCTGCGTGCTCGCCGATTACGTCTGCTACTACCACGTGCGACGGGACGGCGCCTCGGACCCGAGCCCACGGCGGTTCGATCCCACGGGCTGGTTCAAGGAGCTGCGGGAGGCCCTCGACGTCGTCGAGCGCCACACCGCGCCGGGGCCGCTGCGCGACAGCCTGTTCCGGCGCTGGCTGCGCGTGGAGATGGTCGAGCGGCTGCGCGGACGGCGCTTCCTCGACCTGTCCGAGGGCGACCGCAGGGAACTCTTCGCGGAGATCCACGCGGTCGTCGCCGAGCGGTTCGGGCCGGGGGTCGCGGCGCCGTTGGAGCCGGCCCAGCGGGTCGTCGCCGCGCTGGCCGCCGAGAACCGCTACGACGACGTCGTCGCGTTCGCCCGCTGGGAGACGGGCGTCGCGCTCGTCGTCGACCCGCAGGACGTGGTCTGGCGCGACGGCGTGCTGCGGATCGCCTTCACCGCCGAGCTGACGCACCACGGCGGGCCGATGACCTTCCCCTCCGGCGCCGGCTCCGGTCGGTGGCCGCCGCGGGATCTCGGCGAGGCGGTGCGATGGCTGGGCGCGGACACCGTCGGCAGGTTCGACCGGACGGCGCCCGACCTGCTGCTGCGCGAGCGGGCCGGCTCGGCGCAGTACTTCCAGCCGGTGGAGGTCGTCCGGGAGACCGTGCCGGCGGGCGACGGCCGGGTGCGGCTCGTGCTGCGGGCCACGGCCGCGCTGGATCCGGCCTCCGCGGTCAGCGGCGCGGCGCCCGGCGAGGGTCTGTGGGACGTGTGGGCACGGGTGAGCCTGGGCGGCTGGACGCAGGAGCGGCCGCTGGGCCCGGCGCCCCATCACCGCCGGCCCGCCCCGCCCGCCGCGGTGGTGGCGGACCGTGTGGTGCTGCCCTACTGGACCGAGCGGCACGCGAGCCTCGCGCTGGACGTCGGCCACGCGACGAAGCGGCTCGGCCTGGGCCGGGTGGCGGCCGGGGACGTGCGCGTCGACGGAGACCGGTTCCAGGTGACCCTTCCCCTGCACGTTCCGGAGAGCGGCGACGCCGTGCTGCGGCTCGCGGCCGTGAGGTCCGCGGACGTCCGGGAGGCGGTCGGGACGCTGTCCCCGGGCGGGCGACTGGCCGTCGTCCTGCCGGTCGCCGACCTGAGGGGCCGGACCTGGCTGACGACGGTGTGCCTCGCCCCCGGCGCGCGGGAGCCACGCTTTCATCCGCTCCCGTTCGCGCTGCACGTCGACCGGGACGGCGTCCTCGTGGTGCCGGCTTCCCCGCCGGGCGGGGCGCGGCGACTGGCCCGTAAAACACGGCGAGCGCTGTACCGGGCGCTCGGCAGGGGCACGCCCCGAGGCGCGTGAGCCTCGGGGCGGGCGCTGTGGGCCGCCGCCGGTTCGGCGGCCCTGTACGTGGGGCCTCGGCGGCCCCGTACGTGGGGTCCTCGTCGGCCCCGTACGTGGGGCCTCGTCAGCCCCGTACGTGGGGTCCTCGTCGTCGCCGGTCCTCGCGCCACGCGTCGTGAGCCGCCCTGCCTGGGACGACGCGTCAGACCGAACGCCGGCGGCGACGCGCGGGCCGGGTCCGGCGCGCGCGGGCCGGCGCCGGACGCCGCCGGCCCGTCAGTCCTCGCCCCGGATGATGTTGCCCTCCGGGTCGGGCTGCGCGCCTGGCGCCGCCACGGCCGCCAGGCACGTGCGCGGCCGGACGGGGGCTCGGCGAACCCGGCGGGCCCTGGCCCACCCCGTCTCGGGTCGGCGGGTCGCGGGTTTCTCCTCGGTCTGCGCGGTCACGACGGTTCAACACCCTTCTGTTCCTTCGGCGCCGCGTCGGCGACGGGGCGCTGGTCGCGGGTCAGCCCGCACCCGGGCCGCCGCTGCCGAACGAGCCGCCGGAGCCCTCCTCCCAGCGGGGCCGGCGCTGGTCGGCGCCGTCCCGGCTGCCGGTGCTCCGCAGCTCGTGGGGCGTGAGACGTTCGCTCCCGTCGGTCGCCTTCGGCATCTCGTTCGGCTCGCGGGTCCGGCTCTCGTGGGTCCGGCCGGACGCGGGCAGCCGGGGCTGCTCGTGCGGCTCCGGCGGTGCGGGCTCACGGCTGCGGATCTTGCTGCCGAGCCGGAAAGCCCAGATCAGGCCGCCCACGAGCACGAGTCCGACGACGATGAAGGCGACGGTGGCCAGGGCGGACCTTCCGGATGCCGCGAGGTAGGCGGAAGCGAAGTTGTCCATGGGCGGCGGGTACCCGGCCCGCGGCCACGGACACCTCACATCCGAGCGAGGCGGCGCGGCCCGGCGGGGCGGCGCGGCGGGGCGGCGCGGCGGGGCGGCGC
>NZ_JBHVYK010000125.1:0-18639 GCF_042880855.1 Streptomyces sp. NPDC058291 | reverse complement strand
GGCGCGGCGCGGGGAGGCGCTCGCACGCGAGTGCTCGGCCGACCCCACGCCGCACCGCGGTCAGGTCAGCTGCTGCTGACGGTGAGGTTGTTGGTGGTGAAGTCGAGGCCGCCGGACGACGAGGTGATCTCGTAGCCGAACTGGACGTCGCCGATGGTCTCGTTGCCGAACCAGCCCTTGGTGTCTTTGATCCACTTGAGGATCGGCAGGATGTTCACCGTGCCGGAGGACGAGTTGGAGGTGCGGACGAAGGAGAACACCTGGTTGGCGCCGTTGCTGCCCTTGTACACGGTCCAGGTGTGGCCGCCGAGCGTCACGTTGCCCTGCGAGGAGCCCAGCGGCCCGACGGCTCCGGTCTTGTTGACCCAGAGCATGATCTCGTAGTCGTAGTCGGTGTCCCAGATGTCGTAGGACGTGTTGTAGGCGCCGGACGACGGGACGGTGACGTTGTAGCTGCTGGAGAGCGAGCCCAGCGAGGTGATCGACTTGTTGATCACCTTCTTGGAGTCGGGGTACGACTTGATGCCGCCGGTGTTGGGGTGGTCGGCCCAGACGCCCCAGTTGGTGCCGGAGTTGGCCCAGACGCACTGGCTGCCGGCGCCGGAGCCCCAGATGTTGTTGTAGAGCGTGTAGCCGTTGAGGCTGGTGCTGCCCCACTGGTCGCAGGAGTTCCAGACGGCGGCCGAGGCGGGGGCGGAGGCGAGGCCGACGGTGGCGCCCAGCGCGAGCGCCGGAGCCAGCAGGGCCTTGCCGATCCTGTTCAGGGTGCGTGTTGCCATGGTGTCCCTTCCATGGGTGGGGGGAAGTGCGCTTCTTCGGGGGGAGTCACCACGTCCTCAGCGTGAGGACGTGGTCTTCTCCGGCGACGAGGTCGAGCGGCTGTGCGGCCGCGTCGCCGGCGGAAGTCCGGACTTCGATGCGGTGCGTGCGGTGCGGCCTGAGGACGGCCCGGACGCCGTCCGGGCCCCAGGACAGGTCGAGTTCGGCGCCGAACCGGGTGCGCACGCCCCGCAGTTCGCCCGACGGCAGGGCGTCGGTGAGCGCGGGCAGCAGGACCAGCCGGTCGGGGGTCGACTGGACGAGCGTCTCGATGAGCACCGCGGGCAGGGCGTGCGCGGCGTCGGCGTTGTAGACGTCGCGGTGGGGGTAGTGGGCGCTCATCAGGGAGTCGTGGAAGAAGTCTCCGTCGAGGACCTGCGCGAGGGCGTGGGCGACCCGGTGGCCGTCCCCGAGGCGGGCCGCGATCAGCGCGTGGTGCAGATGGCCGTGGGCGGAGTCGTTCTCGGCGCCGCGCAGTTCGAGGGCGCGACGGGCGGCGGCGGCCGGCCGGGGGGTGTCGTGCGGGTTGATCTCGTCGAGGGGCCAGACCCCGTAGAGATGGCTCAGGTGGCGGTGGTCGTAGGTGTCGTCGAGGCCGGCCCTGGCCCACTCGGCGAGGGCGCCGTCGCCGTTCACCCGGTGCGGTGGGAGGCGGGCGGCGAGGGCGCGCCAGCGGTCCGCGTCGGCGGTGCCCGGGTGGTAGTCGGCGGCCGTCAGGAGCGCGTGCCGGGCCGCCGAGAGGTCCATCGCCGCGTTCATGGCGCCCCAGCTGCCGCCCGCGGGCCGGTTCTCCGGCGAGTAGGAGGGGACGACGACGAGCCGGCCCCCTGGGTCGTCGGGGTCGGTCCGGGTGAGGAAGTCCTCGTAGAACAGGGCGACCTCGGCGAGGGCGGCAGCGGTGCGGGGGTCGCGGGCGCCGTGCGTCTCGTCGTGGTCGACGAGGGGTTTGAGCAGCCAGTCCGCGCCGGCCGTCCACAGCTGGTGCGGGTACTCGCGGGCGAAGTGGTACGTGTACCCGGACTCGCCGTCCGTGTGGGTGGGAGCGACGACGCCGCGGGCGCCGAAGATCGCGCGGGCGTTCTCGCGCCAGTGCGGCAACTGCCGTTCGATCAGCGCGGCGAGGGCCGCGCTGACCTCGGGCAGGGCGGCGGAGGCGGCCGAGGCCGTCTGGAGGTTGAGGTTGGCGTTGGTGGTGAAGGCCCCCGACCACGCCGTGTCCCAGTCCCCGGTCCACAGGCCGGTCAGCCGGGGCGGGCACAGGCCGGAGGAGGAGAGCAGGTGATAGCGGCCGGCGGCGAAGAGACGCTCGAGAAGCGCCCTGCTGCGGGGGCGTTCCAGCAGCTCGGAGCCGGGCAGGCCGCGCTCGGCCGGGTCGGCGTGCAGGTCGAGGGTGACGCGCTCGTAGGCGGTGCGGTGCCGGGGGAGGTGGCGGGCGAGCAGGTCGTCGTAGGAGTGCGGCAGATCGGCCAGGTCGCGCTGTTCCGCGGCGACGTCCAGTTCGCCGGTGTGCCGGCGCACCCGGGTGAGCAGCAGCACGGACCGGGCTCCGGTGATCCGCACGCCGGGGAGCAGGAGCGCGGTGCGGCCGCCGGTGACGACGACGAGCGTCACGCCCGTGTAGCCGCGGTCGCTGCCCGGATAGCGGGCGCGCAGGGTGAGCAGGGCGCCGTCGGGGGTGAGGACGGACCCCTGTCCGACGGCCAGGTCCGCGGGTGCGCCGGGCAGCCGGTGGTCGAGGGAGACGTCCAGGTCGAGGCCGGTGACCTGCTGGACGATCACGTCGTCGGCGCGGGAGACGAAGAGCCGGCTGACGCCGCCGACGCAGGTCGCCGTGGTCTCGCCGGTGGTGAAGTCGACGGAACGCGTGCGGTGGCGGCGCGGCTCGTCCGAGGGCGCCCTGCTCAGCCGGACCTGGAAGGCCGGGTGGAAGGGCTGGACCCACTGCAGAGGCCGGTGGTCGGTGAAGTCCTCGGCGGCGGCCTGGTCTCCGGCGAGCAACCTGTCCTGTACGGAGGCCAGTTGTCCGGCCAGCTCGGGCGGCCGGGCGTGCTCGGCGCCGTTGGGGCGGACCAGGGTGTGGTGGGTGACGACGACGCGGTCGTCGTAGGGGTCGCCGAACACGAGGGCGCCGTGCCGGCCGTTGCCGCTGAGGTAGGCGTCCTCCCAGCGCCGGGCCGGCTCGTACTCGTAGGTGCCGTGCACGGGGCCGTCGGCGTCCGGGCGGGCGGGGTGGACGCTGTCGGGGTGCGGGTGGGCCGGGTGCGGGCGGGCCGGGTGCGGGTGTGCGGAGGCGTCGGTCATGAGCGCAGCACCACCACGCCGTAGCGGCCCAGCGTGATCTCGTCCGTGAGCGTGGTCCCGGTCAGCAGGTCGTGGTGGGCGCCGGGCAGTTCGACGGTGACCGGTTCGCGGCCGTGGTGGAGGAGGAACAGCAGGTCGCCCCGGCGCACGGCCTCGACGCCCGGCGGGAGGCCTTCGACGACGGGCCGGACGCCCGCGTCGGCGGCGATCCGCGCGAGCAGGTCGCGCAGGGCGTCCGGCTCGGGGAGCGTGGAGAGGTACCAGGCGCGGCCCTGGTGCAGGACGGCGGGCAGCCGGTCGAGTTCGCCGCCCCGGTAGACGGCCTCGACCGCGTCCTCCTCGGCTTCCAGCTCCTCCGACCACAGGGTCGCGTCGAAGGCGTCGGTCGCGACGCTCTCCCCCGGCTCCAGCGGCCACCACTCGTGCAGGGTGCGGATGCCGAACAGCTCGCGCAGCCTGGCGTCCATGCCGCCCGGGCGGACCCGGTCGTCCTGGTCGGCCACCCCGGTCAGGAATCCGGCCGCCAGGGCGCCGCCGCCGCGGACGTGGGAGACGAGGTTGTCGATCGCGGTGTCCGTCATCGCGTACAGCTGCGGGACGACGACCAGCCGGTAGCCGGTGAGGTCGTGCTCGGGGTGGGCGAAGTCGGTGGCGAGACCGGCCTCCCCCAGGGCCCGGTGCCAGGCGTGCAGGACGACCGCGTGGTCGACGTGCGCGGAGGGGCGGCCCTCCTGGGCGCCGGCCCACCAGGCGTGCCAGTCGTGCAGGACCGCGACGTCCGCGTGTACGTGACGGCCAGTCACTTCGGGTCCCACGCGCGCCAGTTCGGCGCCGAGTTGCTTGATCTCCTGGAAGGTGCGGCCCCGCTCCCCCGCGTGGCCGACCATCCCGGAGTGGAACTTCTCGGCGCCCTGCCGGGACTGCCGCCACTGGAAGTAGCAGACGGCGTCCGCGCCTCGGGCCACGGCCTGCAGGGACCACAGCCGGTTGAGCCCGCGCGGTTTGGGGTGGTTCACCCCGCGCCAGTTGACGGGTCCCGCCGCCTGCTCCATCAGCATCCAGGGGCCGCGGGCCTGGGAGCGGGTCAGGTCCTGGACGAGCGCGCCGTGCCGACCGCCGAGGGGGTCGCGCGGGTCGGGGTAGAGGTCGACGGAGACGACGTCCTCCTCCTGGGCCCAGCGCCAGGCGTCCTGGCCGATGAACAGCGGCATGAAGTTGGTGGTGACCGGGATGTGCGGGGTGTGCCGGACGACGATGTCCCGCTCGGCGAGGTAGCACTCCAGGAGCATGTCGGAGGTGAAGCGCCGGAAGTCCAGCACCTGGGTCGGGTTCTTCAGGTAGTGGGCGCGGCGGGCGGGCAGGACGCTGTCCCAGCTGTCGTAGCCCTGGCTCCAGAAGGCCGTGCCCCAGGCGGTGTTGAGGGCGTCGAGCGTGCCGTACCTCGCGCGCAGCCAGCGGCGGAAGGCGGCGGCCGCCTCGTCGCCGTGGTCGGCGGTGCAGTACTCGTTGTTGATGTGCCACATCGTGAGGGCGGGATGGCCGGCGTAGCGGGCGGCCAGGTCCTCGGTGATGGCCGCCGCGTGGCGCCGGTAGGTGGCGCTGGAGTGCGAGAAGTGCTGACGGCCGCCCCACCACTCGACGTTCCCGTTCTCGTCACGGGGCAGCGTGTCCGGGTGGAGCCGGCCGAGCCAGGGGGGCGGCGCGGAGGTCGGGGTGGCGAGCACGACGCCGATGCCGCCCGCGTGCATCAGGTCCATCAGCGTGTCGAGCCAGCCGAAGTCGCGTGCTCCCGGCTCCGGTTCGATCCTGGACCAGGAGAAGACGCCGAGGGTCACGGAGTTGACGCCGGCCTCCCGCATGAGCCGGACGTCCTCGTGCCAGGTCTCCTCGGGCCACTGCTCGGGGTTGTAGTCGCCGCCGAAGAGGATGCGGCCGCGGGTGGCGTCGGCGAGGCCCGGCCGATCGCCGGCGGTCATCGGGCGGGCTCCCCGTACTGGATGCCCCGGCCGTTGGTGGCGATGTAGACCCGGCCGTGGACGCGCGGATCGGCGGCGATGGTCGCGCCGATCCAGCCCCACTGGTGACGGTCGTCGTTGATCCGCGTCCAGGTCTTCGCGCCGTCGTCGGAGCGGTACACCGCGGTGATCCCCCCGGTGGAGCCGACCAGGTACAGCGTCGGGTGGTCGGCTCCGGCGGCGGCCCTGCCGAAGGCGAGGGTGTACGCGGCCCGGCAGCTGTCGACCGGGGTGAAGCTCGCGCCGCCGTCGGTGGACCGGTACAGGCCGTTCCCCTTGGCGCTCAGCCACAGGTCGCCGGAGCGTCCCGGGGCCGCGGCCAGCTGGAACTGGCTGTCGCCGGAGGGCAGTCCGTCCGCGCGCGCGGTGAACGTGCGTCCGCCGTCCGTGCTGGCGAACAGGGTTCCGGTGTCGGTGTCGTAGGCGTAGAAGCGCGTCGGGTCGACCGGATCGGCGAGCGGAGCGGCGCCCTTGGGGAAGGTGGCGACCTCGGACCAGGTCGCCCCGTTGTCGGCGGAGCGCTGGGCGGGGTACTTGGTGCCGTCCCAGTGCACGAAGGTCCACAGCAGCACCCCGGCGTCGGCGTTGACGGCGATCGGCCCGGGTGCGTCCTTGGCGAGGGCGGGCTGGGCGGCGAAGGGGGCCCAGGATCTGCCGCCGTCGTGCGACCAGGCGCCGTTGCCGTGGTCGCCGAACCCGGTGCGGACGACGTAGGAGGGCCTGGCCGCGGCCTGGGCCAGGCCCGTGGCCGATCCGAAGACGGGGTTCGTCGCCATGCCCCGCGACGGCGAGGCCGTGAGCCGCTCGTGGTACATCACGCCGACGTCCCCGAGGCCGCTGATCAGGTGGGCCTCTCCGGTCGGGGGCGAGATCAGCTGGCGTACGGAGGTCTCCTCCAGGCCGCGGATCTGCGGCGCCCAGTGCTTCAGGTCGCGGGTGCCGTACAGGGTGGCGCCGGTGCCGTACACGACGTGCCGCGCGTCGTACGGGTCGACGGCGACGGCCTGGATCCACCAGCCGAACTTGGGCTCGTCGGCGCCGAAGGCGAGGAACGGCGTCTCGGAGACGTCGAGGACCGCCGAGTCCTTGAGGGAGGTCCAGTCGCGTCCGCCGTTGGTGGTCCGGTACAGGGTGTCGACGGCCGCCCAGCGGTTGTTGGTGGACACGACGGCCACGCCGGGACGGCGGGCGTCCACGGCGACGCCGCCGTAGCCGAAGGTGTCGGCGCCCTCGTCGGTGGTCCCGCCTGGCTTCACCGGCGTGACGTCGCTCCAGCCGCCGGTGGCGGTGGCCAGCTTGTGCACGCTGCCGGTGGACTGGCCGTTGGGACCGGGGGCGTCCGCGTACGTCAGGTACAGCTCGCGGGCGTGGCGGTCGTACGCGGCGCGGATCGGCACCTTGGCGGAGGCCCCGGAGGGCTGCCCGGGTACGGCGTGCCAGCCTCGGCCGTCGGTCGTGCGGTACAGGTTGGCCGAGGTCCCGTCGGAGTCGCCCCAGCCCGCGTACAGCGCGCGCCCGGCGGCGACGAGCAGCGTGACGCCCTGCCCGCCGGCCGTGGGCGTGGCCGGGAAGCCGGGGGCGGCCGCCCAGGTGGCGCCGCGGTCGGTCGACCTGAGCAGGCCGTCGTGCCGCGTGCCCAGCCACAGGGTGTCGCTGTCGCGGGGATCGACCAGCAGCCGTTCCCCGGCCCCCCGGCCGTCCTCGTTGCCGCCGAGCCGCACGGCGAGGTCGGCGCGGGTCCAGGTGGCGCCGCGGTCCTCGGAGCGCAGGACCGCGCCGTCGCCGGCCCAGGGCTGGGCGTAGGCGCCGAGCGCGAGGTAGAGACGGTCCGGGTGTGCGGGGTCGACGGCCAGGGCCTCCACGCCGAGGAGGTTCCAGTCGTCCCAGCCGAGGTGGTCGGTGAGGGGGGTCCACCGGGCGGGTCCGTCGTCCCAGCGGTAGGCGCCGCCGATGTCGGTACGGGCGTAGGCGAGACCGCGGACGGCCGGGTGGAAGAGGACGCCGGTGACGAACCCGGTGCCGCCGACGGCGACGTTGCGCCACCGGTAGGCGGGGGCGAGCTTCGCGCCGGCCTGCGCCGCGTGGGCGTCTTGCTGCGGGGAGGGCAGGGCGGTGAGCGCGGCGGCGGCTGCGGTGCCGGCGAGGACGGTGCGGCGGGAGACGGGCATGGGGGCACCTCGGGGGGGGGTGAGGGGGCGGGAACGTGGGTTGCCGTGGGGGGCGGGGCACTCTCACGCGTCGGCGGTGCGCCGCCGCGGGGTTCGGCTGCCCGCGACCGTGCGGGGAGGGCTGACGACTTCACCTCGCCCGGCGGCGCGGGTCCGGGGTCGAGGCGCGGTCGCGCGGCACAGTCGCGGCTCCGGCCGTCGGCGGCCGGCCCGGAGGCCGGCCCGGAGGCCGGCGGGCAACGCCGCCGCGAAGGCGTTGCCCGGCCCGGGCGCTACCCCTTGACCGCCCCCGTCAGCATTCCCTTCTTGAAGTGCTTCTGGACGAACGGTGAGAGCACCGCGACCGGCAGCAGGGCCATCACCATCACCGCCATCTGAACCGCCAGGCCGGACAGCTGGCCGGTCTTGATGGCCTGGCCCAGGCCGACCGGCGCCTCCTGCTTCTGCACGAGCTGGATCATCACGTTCTGCAGCGGCATCATGTCCTGGTCGTTCAGGTAGAGCGAGGCGTTGAACCAGGCGCTCCAGTAGCCGACGGCGTAGAACAGGGTGATCACCGCGAGGACAGCTCGCGACAGCGGCATGACGATCTGCCACAGGATCCGGAAGTCGCCGGCCCCGTCGATGCGCGCGCTGTCGACGAGCTCTTGCGAGATGCCCATGAAGAAGCCGCGCAGGACGAGGATGTTGAAGACGCTGAGCGCGCTCGGCAGGATCAGCGCGAGATAGCTGTCCGTCAGACCGAGGGACTGCACCAGCAGATACGTCGGAATGAGACCGGCGCTGAAGAACATCGTGGCGAGCAGGGCCAGGAGCAGCCAGCGGTGGCCCAGCGACCCCGTGCGGGAGAGGCCGTAGGCGCACAGCACGGACACCGCCATCGAGAACAGCGTGCCGACCAGCGTGATCAGGACGCTGATCACCGCGGCCCGGGTCACCTGCCCGCCGCTCAGCAGTTCCTTGTACGCGACGAAGGTGACGCCCTTGGGGATCATCACCAGGCCGCCCGCCTCGTCGATCGTCCTGCGCGAGGAGAGGCTGGTGACGACGACGATCCAGATGGGGAAGAGGATCCCCAGGCAGGCCAGCGCCAGGACGAGGCCCTTGCCCGCGAGGCCCGCTCTGCCGGGCTCCTCC
The DNA here is from genome assembly GCF_042880855.1 of Streptomyces sp. NPDC058291. NCBI lineage: Bacteria > Bacillati > Actinomycetota > Actinomycetes > Kitasatosporales > Streptomycetaceae > Streptomyces > Streptomyces sp. NPDC058291. The sequence goes on along the minus strand of NZ_JBHVYK010000125.1, from coordinate 10,199 downwards.
TCCCAGGCCGGCCGGGCCGGCGCCGACCACAGCCCGCTCGTGCCGGCCGGTCGGCGCGCCGGCTTCTCCAGTGTCGCGCTCACTTCTTGTACACCCCCTGCTCGCCCATGAGATGGGCCACCTTGTTCGCGGCGAGGACCAGCCCGAGGCTGACGACGCCCTTGACCAGACCGGCGGCGGCCGCGTAGCCGAAGTCCTGGTTGCGCACACCGTTCCACCAGACGAAGGTGTCGAGAACCTCGGCCGCGCCGGGTCCCACCGCGTCGCGTTGCAGCAGGATCTGTTCGAACCCGACCGTCAGCGCGTCGCCGACCCGCAGCACCAGCAGCAGCGCGATCACCGGGCGCAGAGCCGGGAGCGTCACGTGCCACATGCGGCGCCAGCGGCCGGCGCCGTCCATCGCCGCGGCCTCGTACAGGTCGGTCGGGACGGAGGCCAGGGCCGCGAGGAAGACGATGATCCCCCACCCCGCGTCCTTCCACACGCTCTCGGCGGTGATCAGGAACTTGAAGGTCGCGGGGTCGGTCATGATGTCGAGGCCGTCGTAGCCGTGCTGCCGCAGCAGCTGGGAGAGCAGCCCCGCACCGCCGAACAACTGCTGGAAGACGGCGATGACCAGGACCCAGGAGAAGAAGTGGGGCAGATAGAGGATCGCCTGCGAGAGCGCCCGCACCTTGGGCCTGACCACGCTGTTGATGAGCAGCGCGAGCATGATCGGGATGGGGAAGTACAGCACCAGCTGGAGGCCGAACAGCACCAGGGTGTTGCGGACCGCGTCCCAGAACGCCGAGTCCGCGAAGATCCGCTGGAAGTTGTCGAACCCCACCCAGGGGCTGTGCAGGATCGAGACGATCCCGTTGTCGCTGGCGTAGGGGTCGTAGTCCTGGAAGGCGACGACGTTGCCGAGGATCGGCACGTAGCTGAAGACCAGGACGAGCAGAAGGGCCGGCAGCGTCATCAGGAGCAGGACCCGGTCGCGTCTGAACCGCAGACGCAGGCTCAGCTTTCCCGAGGGCGGTTTTCGCCGGGCGTCCGCCTCGCCGGACGCCGCCGGGGTGTTCGCCGTCTCGTCCGCCTCGGCCTCGCTCCGAGGCACCGTGCTGTGGGCCACGGTGTTCTCCTTGCCTCGCCGCCGGTCAGCCCGCCGCCGTGCCGTTGTCGTCGAGCAGCTTCTGGTACCAGTCGCGCAGCTTGTCGCCGCCCTTGCTCTTCCAGTCGGAGACGGCCTGCTGCATGTCGCTGATCTTCTTGCGGCCCCGGGTGATGTCGTCCTCCAGCTGCTCGAAGCCGTCGGAGAGGTTGGTGTAGCGGGCCGGCTCGGTGATCTGCATGCCGTAGAACGAGGACTTCTTGGTGAAGGCGCCCGCGTGCTGCTGCCACTCGACCTGCGCCTTGGCGACGGCGGGGAAGTCGGGGTGCGCGATGGTGGCGGCGGGGCTCGCGACCATGACGTACGCGTTCGACACCTCGTTGTTGCCCTTGTCGGTCTTGACCGGGACGCCGTCCTTGACGATGTAGTCGGTGCCCTCCACACCGTAGTTGGTCATCATGTACTCCTTGGTGCCGTACGGAGCGGCGGTGACGTTGGCGACGGCCAGCACGTCACGGATGACCGACTCGGACGCCTTCTTGTTGACGAACGCGAAGATGCCTGCGGGCTGTTCGGCCCAGAGATGCGGGTCGCCGCCGTCGTGCGCGAAGACGTCCATGCCCCAGATCTTGAACTCGGGGTTCTGGGTGGCCTGTTCGGCGGTGCGGCCCCACCACTGGCTGATGTTGTTGGCGTAGATGAGGAACTCGCCGGCGGCGAACTTGGGGCCGGGGTCGGGGGCCGTCTTGCCCAGTGCGGCGTCGGGGTGCACGACCCCGGCGGCGAAGAGCTTACGGGTCCACTCCAGCGCTTCCAGGTACTCCTCGGTCTCGCAGCGGTTGACGAGCTTGCCGTCGACGAGGTTCCAGCCGAGGGGCTTCTCGCTGCCGGAGAGCACCCCGAACATCTGCCAGGCGGTCCACTTCATGTCCAGACAGGCCCACCGCTTGGCCTTGGCGTTGGTGATCTCCTTGGCCAGAGCCGTGAACTCGTCCGCGGAGCGCGGGACGGTGTACCCCTGCTTGTCGAAGACGTCCTTGCGGTACAGGGGCACGATGCCCGTCACGTACGGCGCGGGCTGCGGCAGGCCGAGCAGCTTCCCGCCGAAGATGGACCGCTGCCAGGCGTCCGTGGGGATCGCGGCGAGGTTCGGGTACTCCTTGACGGCGTCCCCGGAGAGGTACGGCCCGAGGTCGGCGAACTTGCTGATGATCGCGCTGGGTATCCGGCCGGTCATGTTCCAGCCGGGGACGACCACGACGTCCGGCACGTCGCTGGAGGCGAGGACCGCGCCGAGCTTCTGGTCGTAGGTGTTGCCGTCCTGGTTCTGCCAGACGACGTCGACGCCGATGAGCGAGTTCATCCCCCGGTAGTAGGCGTTGTCGGCCTTGGGCGGGGAGCCCCAGAACGGCGACATCACGGTGACCTTGCCGCCGCTGCCGAGCTTCTTCGGCACCGAGGCCTTCAGCGTGTCGACATCGAGTTTGGCGGTGAAGCCCATCGCCGAGCCGTTCTTGGCCGGGATGTCCGGCGTGACCACGCTGCTCGCCACGAACGCCGGGAGGATCTTCTTCGCGTCCTTGCCCGACGTCGCGCCCTCGCGCGAGCCGCTGTCCGAGCCCCCGCAGGCGGCCAGCAACGGCATCCCTCCCGCCACCGCTGCGGTGGCGACCGCCGTGGAGGCGAGGAAGCTTCTCCGGCTGGGTCCGGAAGGACCTGAAGAGGGGGAAGCGGCGTTCGGCGTCATTGCGTCAACCCTTCATGGCGCACCAGGACACCCGGCGGTGGCCGTCGGCTGCGGTGTCTCGAGTGGAACTGGCTGAGCTGAAGCGATCCCCCGACCGACCCGACCGACGACGTCGAACTCGTCCCCACTCAGTCGAAGCGCTTCGATGTTGCTGCGAGGTTAAGTGAACACCCGGGGGTGCACAAGGGCCGTCCCCAAGATTCCTCCGAGGCGTCAGGGGTGACATGTGGGTATGGCCTGCTTGAAATCAGCGTGAGGTTCTCTTGACACCCGTCCTCGCGCGAATGAGCATCGAAGCGCTTCGAAAGAGCCTTCCCGGCCCACCGCAAAGGGATCCCCACGTGACCGCACACACGCCGCCCACGCCGCCTTTCCGCGATCCGCAGCTGCCGTTCGCGAAGCGCATCGACGACCTGCTGTCGCGTCTGACGCTCGACGAGAAGGTCTCCTTCCTGCACCAGTTCGCGCCCGCCGTGGAGCGCCTCGGCGTCGCCGCGTTCCGTACCGGTCAGGAAGCCCTGCACGGCGTCGCCTGGATGGGGCCGGCGACGGTGTTCCCGCAGGCGGTGGGCCTGGGCGCGACCTGGGACACCGACCTCGTGCGCCGGGTCGGCGAGGCGGTGTCGCGGGAGGTGCGCGCGATGCGCGCCCGCGACGAACGCGTCGGCCTCAACGTCTGGTCGCCCACCGTCAACCTGTTGCGCCACCCCCTGTGGGGCCGCAACGAGGAGGGCTACTCCGAGGACCCGAAGCTCACCTCGGCCATCGCCACCGCCTACACACACGGCCTGCGCGGCGATCACCCCACGTACTGGCGCACGGCTCCGGTCCTCAAGCACTGGCTGGCCCACAACAACGAGACGGGCCGGGACGTCACCTCCTCGTCGGTGCGCCCGCGCGTGCTGCACGAGTACGACCTGCGGGCCTTCGACGAGACGGTGCGGGCGGGCGCGGTGGCCGGGGTGATGCCCGCCTACAACCTGGTCAACGGCCGCCCCAACCACGTCTCGCCGTATCTGCGCGAGCACTTGCGCGCCTGGACCGACGACGAGCTGCTGGTCTGCTCGGACGCGGGCGCGCCCTCCAACCTGGTGGACTCCGAGCACTACTTCGACACCCATGAGGAGGCGACCGCGGCGGCGCTGGTCGCCGGCGTGGACAGCTTCACCGACCACGGCACCGACGGCTCGACGATCGTGTCCCGCGTCCGGGGCGCCCTGGAGCAGGGCCTGCTGACGGAGGCGGACGTCGACACCGCGGTCCGCCGTCAGCTGTCGGTGAGGTTCCGCCTCGGCGAGTTCGACCCGCACCACGACCCGCACGCGGACGCCGGCGCGTTCGACACCCCGGCCCACCGGACCCTCGCCCAGGAGGCCGCCGAACGGGCCGTCGTGCTGCTGCGCAACGACGGGGTGCTGCCGCTGGCCGCCGGCACCCGGATCGCGGTGGTCGGCCTGCTCGCCGACGAGTGCAAGCTCGACTGGTACAGCGGCACGCTGATCCACCGCTCCACCCCGCTGGAGGGGCTGTACGAGCGGTTCGGCGCCGAGCGCGTCGAGTTCGCGGAGGGCGTGGACCGGGTGCTGCTCAGGACGTCCGCCGGGACGTTCCTGAAGGTCCCCGAGACATCCGGGGCGGCGGCCGGCGCGCGCGGCGCCGAGGGCGCGCTCGACCCGGCGCTTCTCGCCGGCCGCACCGACCTCCCCCCGCTGACCACGGACGCGGCCGGCACGGAGCTGGCGCTCGTCGAGTGGGGCGAGGGCATGCTCACGCTGCGCGCCCCCGACGGCCGCTATCTGTCGGTCGCCGAGGACGGCCGGCTGCGCGCCTCCGCCGACCAGCCCGGCGGCTGGGTGGTGCAGGAGACGTTCCGCCTCGAACCGCATGGGAACGGTCACCTCCTGCTGCACGTGGGCACGGGTCGCCATGTCTGTGTCGCCGCCGACGGCGTGCGGGTTGCCGAAGAGGATCCCGAGGTCTTCGAGCTCGTCCTCGTCGAGCGGGGCGAGGACGCCGTGGCGCGGGTCGCGGCCGAAGCCGACGTGGTCGTCGTGGTGGCGGGCAACGACCCGCACATCAACGGCCGCGAGACCGAGGACCGCGGCACGCTGTGGCTGCCGGCCCACCAGGAGCGGCTGCTCGCGGCCGCCCGGACGGCGAACCGGCGCACGGTGCTGGTCCTGGTGTCCGCGTACCCGTACGCGTTCGAGCCGGGGCCGCTGTCCGCGGCGCTGTGGACCGCGCACGGCGGCCAGGCCGCGGGCGCCGCCCTGGCACGGGTCCTTGCGGGCGACGTCTCCCCCGCCGGCCGCCTTCCCCAGACCTGGTACGCGGACGACGCCGATCTGCCCGACCTGCTCGACTACGACGTGATCGGCTCCCGCCAGACGTACCTCTACTTCGAGGGCGCCCCGCTCTTCCCGTTCGGGCACGGTCTGTCGTACGCGTCGTTCTCCTACGCCGACCTGGCCGTGCGCGTCGGGGGCGGCTCGGTGCACGTGGCGTTCACGCTGACCAACACCGGTGAGGTGGCCGCCGACGAGGTCGCCCAGCTCTACGCCCGCGCCGTGGAGCCCTCGGTGGTCCGGCCGCGCCGGGAACTGCTCGATCATCGCCGGGTGCGTCTGGCGCCCGGCGAGAGGACGGAGCTGTCCTTCGCGGTCCCGCTGTCCGCGTTCGCGTTCTGGGACGTGGCGCACGGCCGGTGGCGGCTGGAGTCCGGCCCCTACGAGCTCCTGGCCGGCGCGTCCAGCGCGGACGTCCGGCTGCGCGGGACCGTCGTCCTCGACGGCGAGCCGTCCGGTCCGCGCGAGGTCCTGGCCGACGGCCTGGCGGCCGTCGACTTCGACGAGCAGAGCGGCGTCGAGATCGTCGACCGCACGAGGACGTCCGGCGACGCGGTGACGCCGGGTGCGGGCGGGACGGGCGAACTGCTCTACCGGGCCTGCGACTTCGGCGCCGGCGCCACGCGTGTGACGGTCATGGTGGCCGGACAGGGCACGGTCGAGCTGTCGTCGGACGCGGGCGGCGTGCCGACGGTGCTCACCCTCGGCACGCCCACGGCGGGCCCGTACGACTACGTTCGCGCGCAGGCCGCCTTCGCCGCCGACGGCGTGCGCGACCTGCGCATCGGACTGCGCGGCCCGCTGCGGCTCGCGCACGTCGGCTTCTCCGGCTGAGGGCCCGCAGGAGAGCGACGCGAAGAAGGGGCCCGGCGCCGTGAGACATCGGCGCCGGACCCCTGCGGGCCGGTCGGAGGGGAGCGGTCCCCGGACTAGAGCGCGAGGCCCGTCAGGACCAGCACCCGCTCGTAGGTGTAGTCGTCCATCGCGAACCTGACGCCCTCGCGGCCCACGCCGGACTGCTTGGCACCGCCGTACGGCATCTGGTCGGCGCGGTAGGAGGGCACGTCGCCGACGATGACGCCGCCGACCTCCAGCGCGCGGTGGGCGCGGAAGGCGACCTGGACGTCGTGGGTGAACACGCCCGCCTGGAGGCCGTACTTGGAGGAGTTGACGGCCGCGAAGGCCTCGGCCTCCCCGTCCACCTTCTGCACCGTGAGCACCGGTCCGAAGACCTCCTCGCGGGCGAGCGTGGTGTCCGACGGCACCTCGGTGAGGACGGTCGGCGCGTAGGAGGCGCCGTCGCGCTTGCCGCCGGCGAGGAGCTTCGCGCCCGCGGCCACGGCCTCGTCGACCCAGCCCTCCACGCGTTCGGCCGCGGCCTCGCTGACCAGCGGGCCGACGTCCGTGGCGTCGTCGGCGGGATCGCCGGTGACCTGCGCCTCGACGGCCTTGACGATGCGGGGCAGCAGCCGGTCGTACACCGCGGCGTCCGCGATCACCCGCTGCACGGAGATGCAGGACTGGCCGCCCTGGTAGTTGGAGAAGGTCGCGATGCGGGCGGCGGCCCAGTCGAGGTCGGCGTCGGAGGCGTAGTCCGCGAGGACCACGGCCGCGCCGTTGCCGCCCAGCTCCAGGGTGCAGTGCTTGCGCGGCACCGAGTCCATGATCGCGTAGCCGACCTGCTCGGAGCCCGTGAAGGAGATGACGGGCAGCCGCTCGTCCTGGACGAGGGCGGGCATGCGGTCGTTGGCGACCGGCAGAATCGACCAGGAGCCGACCGGCAGGTCCGTCTCGGCGAGCAGGTCGCCGATGATCAGGCCGGACAGCGGGGTCGCCGGGGCGGGCTTGAGGATGATCGGCGCACCGGCCGCGATCGCCGGGGCGATCTTGTGGGCGCACAGGTTCAGCGGGAAGTTGAACGGTGCGATGCCGAGCACGACGCCCTTGGGGAAGCGCCGGGTCAGGGCGAGCCGCCCCTGGCCGCCGAGGTCGGTGTCCAGGCGCTGGGCCTCGCCGCCGTTGAAGCGCCGGGCCTCCTCGGCGGCGAACCGGAAGACCGACACGGCGCGGCCGACCTCGCCCCGCGCCCACTTGATCGGCTTGCCGTTCTCGGCGGAGATCAGCTGGGCGATCTCCTCGGTGCGCGCGGCGAGCCGCTTGCTGACGTGGTCGAGGGCGGCGGCGCGCACATGGGCCGGGGTGGCGGCGAACTCGTCCCGCACGGCGTACGCGGCGGCCACGGCCTCCTCGACCTGCGCGTCCGTCGGCAGAGCGACCCGGGCGACGAGCCGGCCGTCCCAGGGGGAGGTGACGTCGAAGCTGTCCTCGCCGGTGACCTGGCGGCCGGCCAGCCAGAAGGCGTGGAGGGAAGTCATATGCGAGTCCCGGCCCTTCCGCTTAGGGGGTGTCCTGTGGTTTCCGTGCTCCACGGTAGGGGCGGGACGCCGAAGGAGCGCTTGTCCGAGTCGTACGGGTGGACGGCTGGTGTGCGCCGGTTTGGCGCGATCGCCCGACCCCCGCGCCGAGCCCTTCCCGCTCCCGTTCCCCGTCCGACTCCCGGTCCCTCCCCCGTTCCCGTTCCCGTTCCCGTTCCAGGAAGATCCACAGCACGCCGAGCAGCACCGCGCCCAGGCACCAGCCGGCGACGACGTCCAGCGGCCAGTGGTAGCCCCGCCGGACCAGTCCGAAGGAGACGGCCAGGACGAGGATCGCGCCCAGGGCGACGGCCGTCCGGCGGGCGGGCGCGGTGCGCAGCCACGGCAGCAGGAGCAGCACCGCGGAGCCGTAGGCGACGGCCGCCGTGGTCGTGTGCCCGGAGGGGTAGTAGCCGGTGGCCGGCGGCACGACGGGCGTCCCGGGCCGGTCGATCCACTCCTTCAGCGGGACGACGATCAGCGGCACCAGCGCCATCAGGCACAGCGCGGCGACGGGCGGGACCCACCAGCGCGCGTCGCCCGCGCCCCTCCCCCGCCAGGCGGCCCAGGCCGCGACGAGCACCAAGGCGACCACCGCCACCTGCACGTTTCCCAGGTCCGAGAGCAGTTCGCCGGTCCGGTCGGGGTGGACCAGGGCGCGGCTGATGCGCTCGTCGGACCTCAGGAGCGGCCCCTGGACGGACACCTGCCAGGTGATCAGCGCGAAGAGAACGGCGGGCGGCAGGAGGCCGAGGAGGCCCCGGCCCGGCGTCCGCCCACAGTCCCCTGTGGGCGGGGTGTATCTCTCATCTGGGTAGAACCTACGGCAGGGACAGGCGGTGCGACAGGCCGTGTCCCGTCCCGCCATCCTCCTCGCACACGTTCTTCACACGCTCTGCGAGCGGGGGGATCAGGTGTGCGGCTGCCGGGCTCAGATGCGCGCGAAGGCCTGCTCGATGATGTCGAGACCCTCGTTCAGCAGATCGTCCCCGATGACCAGCGGCGGCAGGAAGCGCAGCACGTTGCCGTAGGTGCCGCAGGTCAGGACCAGCAGCCCCTCCTGGTGGCAGGCCTTGGCGAGGGCGGCGGTGGCCGCCGGGTTCGGCTCCTTCGTCGCGCGGTCCTGGACCAGCTCGACGGCGATCATCGCGCCGCGCCCGCGGACGTCGCCGATGACGTCGAACTTCTCGGCCATGGCGGTCAGGCGGCCCTTCATCACGGCCTCGATGTGCTTCGCCCGGGCGTTGAGGTCGAGCTCCTTCATCGTCTCGATCGCGCCGAGCGCGCCCGCGCAGGCGACCGGGTTGCCGCCGTAGGTGCCGCCCAGGCCGCCCGCGTGCGCGGCGTCCATGATCTCGGCGCGGCCGGTCACGGCGGCGAGCGGCAGGCCGCCCGCGATGCCCTTGGCCGTGGTGATCAGGTCGGGGACGATGCCCTCGTCCTCGCAGGCGAACCACTGGCCGGTGCGGCAGAAGCCGGACTGGATCTCGTCGGCCACGAAGACGATGCCGTTGTCGGAGGCGAACCGGCTGATGGCCGGCAGGAAGCCCTTGGCGGGCTCGATGAAACCGCCCTCGCCGAGCACCGGCTCGATGATGATCGCGGCCACGTTGTCCGCGCCGACCTGCTTGGTGATCTGGTCGATGGCCTGCGCGGCGGCCTCGGGGCCCGCGTTCTCGGCGCCGGTGGGCCAGCGGTAGCCGTAGGCGACCGGGACGCGGTAGACCTCGGGCGCGAACGGGCCGAAGCCGTGCTTGTACGGCATGTTCTTCGCCGTCAGGGCCATGGTGAGGTTGGTCCGGCCGTGGTAACCGTGGTCGAAGACGACGACGGCCTGGCGCTTGGTGTGCGCGCGGGCGATCTTGACCGCGTTCTCGACGGCCTCGGCGCCGCTGTTGAACAGCGCGGACTTCTTGGCGTGGTCGCCCGGGGTCAGCTCGGCGAGGGCCTCGGCGACCTCCACGTAGCCCTCGTAGGGGGTGACCATGAAACAGGTGTGGGTGAAGTCGGCCAGCTGGGCGGTGGCCCGGCGCACGACGGCCTCGGCGGACGCGCCGACGGAGGTCACCGCGATGCCGGAGCCGAAGTCGATCAGACGGTTGCCGTCGACGTCCTCGATGATGCCGCCGCCCGCGCGCGTGGTGAAGACGGGGAGCACCGAGCCCACACCGGCCGCCACCGCGGCGGTACGGCGGGCCTGCAGCTCCTGCGACTTCGGGCCGGGGATGGCGGTGACGACGCGGCGCTCCTGCGGAAGGGCGGTCATGAGGGGCTCCTGTGGTTCTGCGATCGAGGCGGTGCGGACGCTTTCCTTCTTTTCTCGCAGGCTAGGACGGCGGGCGGGGGGTGGGCATGCTCCATGTGGGCGGTGTCGGCGAGCCGGGTTGTCCGTCATGGACAGTGCCGGCGGAGGACCATCCCGGCGGGCCCCGCCGCGTAAGCGGTGAACTCCCGTTGCGGGCGCGTTAGATTGACTCGCTGATGACAGACGGAACGGCTGGCCAGGGGGCAAGGGCGATGGACGGCGACGGGACGCACGACGCGCGGGGCACGCATGCGAATCCTGTGCCGCGCCCGGCGGGGCCCGCGCACCCGCCCTCGAC
>NZ_JBHVYK010000124.1:0-18907 GCF_042880855.1 Streptomyces sp. NPDC058291 | reverse complement strand
GGCGTCCGGGCCCGCACCACGATCCGCTCACCCTCGTCGACCACATCCTCCATGACCAGCGGGGACAGACCCGAAAACACCGTCTGCACAAGCTCGTTGACACCCATCACATCAGGTCAACGACCCTCATTTCTCTCCATCACCACCGAATGTGAGACAGAGCCGCTCGCTTGACAGACCCTCAGCACCGCGAACCGCAAGCTCATCGCGCCTTTGCTGCCCTGGCGCCAGGTCACCTCGGTGAACCGGCCGGCACCGGCCTCGACTGCGAGGGCGGAGACGGCCCGCGGTGGGATGCGGTAACGGGGCAGCGTCGGCGGCCCGAGCCCGCCATAAGCGGGCCGATGCGGCTCGGCATCCTCCGGATGGGCGACTTCCTTTCCGGTCAGGGCCAGGACATAGGCCAGCCCTCGCTGCTCGAGACCGAGCCGGAATGGGGTGCTGACGCCGTAGCCGGCATCGGCGACCACCACCGGCGCCTTCAACCGCCAGGCGGCGAGTGTGGCGAGCAGGCCAAGCGCCAGACGCCACTTCTCCTGGTGGCCGGTGCCGTCGGGGACTCCGGCCCTGCGGCGGCGGTCCGGCTCATCCGCCAACTCGCGCGGCAGATACAACTGCCAGTCCAGCGAGCAGGACGCGGTGTCGGTGGCGGCATGGACGCTGACCGCGACCTGGCAATTCGCCCGCTTGCCGACCGCCCCGCAGCACTGCCGGGCCACCCCCAGCGACGCGGTGCCGCACTTGGGGAACGACACGTCGTCGATCACCCACACCTCGGGCGTGATCGCCTCGACCAGCCGCTCGGCGATCCGCCGCCGCACCGGCCGCGGATCCCACGGCGACTGGTTCACGAACTGCTGCAGGGCCTGCATGTTCCCGTCCGGCAGCCGCTCAGCCATCGGCTGGACCGACTTCCGCCGACCGTCCAGCATCAGACCCCGCAGATAACACTCACCCCACCGCCACTGATCCCGCCGCGGCACGGAAGCGAACACATCGGCAACGAACTCCGATAACTCACCCCGGAGCCGTTCCACCTCCCCCCAACCTCATACCGGAGAGGATGCCCACCACCAGCAGAGATCACCCAACGTAACGAAGCACTACCAGGATGACCAGCGAGAACGCCCTGAGTGTCGGTGGCAACCGGTTCGAGCTTCTCGGGTAGGTGTCACCCAATATGGCCCCTTGGTGGGTGCCGACCATCGCGGCCAACCCGTACGGGGGGGCGAGGACAGCCCAGGCACCTCCGTTACGCCAGCCCGCCGGTGTCGGCCTGAGACCCTGCAACCCAGCCCTGGAGCGCAGTCGGCTCTTCGGTCAATCTTTGGGCCGGTCTGCCTGGTTCGCCTCACGGAGAGCCACCCAGGCGTCCGCTACTGGACCGACGTGCCCGAGCTTATCGGGGTTGTTCACCGTGTGGATTGTCTGGATCTGGCCGTCGAGTACGTCGAGCGCCCAGATGCTGAGGACCTGGCCGTCCCGGTCGCGGAAGATCGCGCCCGGCTGGCTGTTCACCTGCCGCGGCTCCACGACACCACCGCTCCTGATAACCAGCGGCACGAACGCCGCGAGCACCCGGACCACGTGCCCGGCACCAAGGACGACCGGCTTGAACCGCGGGGCCTTGCCGCCACTGTCGCCGATCATCGACACGTCGGCGGCCAGCAGCTCGGCCAGCCCGTCGACATCCCCTTCCCGAAAGGCGTCAAAGAACCGTTCGGCGAGTTCCTCGCGCTCCTTCCGGTCCGCCTCGAACCGGGCCCGGCCCGCGTCCATGTGACGGCGCGCCCGCACCGCGAGCTGGTGGCACGCCGCCTCCGATCGCCCCACGGCCGATGCGATCTCCGGGAAGCCGAAGGCGAACACCTCCCGCAACACGAAGACCGCGCGTTCGAGAGGGGTGAGCCTCTCCAGCAGGAGCAGGGCCGCCATCGACAGCGAGTCCGCCAGCTCCGCCGACCGCGCCGGATCCTCGTACGGGTCGGTCAGCAGCGGCTCGGGGAGCCACGGTCCGACATACTCCTCCCGCCGGACGCGGGCTGAGCGCAGCACGTCGATCGAGATCCGGGTGACCACGGTCGACAGGAACGCCTTGGCCGACCCGGGCTGGGTGGAGGTGGCCTGGTAGCGCAGCCAGGTCTCCTGGACCGCGTCCTCGGCCTCGCTCACACTGCCCAGAATCCGGTAGGCGATCGAGAACAGCAGCGGCCGCAGGTCCTGGAACTCTTCCGTCTTCGTCACGCCGGCTCCTCCTTGAATCTCTGCCGCCACGAGGGTGGCGTCGGCTCCCAGCTGGAGAAGCCGCGCCCCTCGGCCATCAATTACCACTGCCTGTCGTGTGGCCGGCAGCAGGGCCGGGCACCTGCGGACCGGCTATGGCGCCCGGCCCGCAGAACGCCCCGCTGTCCAGGGCCACCATCACCAGGGCACCGGGCCCTCCTCACTGAAGAATCCGGCGGTCGGGCCATCCGCGCCGAGCATGGCCAGGCGCACCACGCCTGCGGCACACTGCGCGACCGTAAGGAATCCGGTGTGGTTGTTGCTGTCCGTGTCGACGAAGCCGGGGGCGACTGCGTTGACAAGGATGCCGTCCTTCCGCAGCTCATTGGCGTACTGCACGGTCAGCGCGGTCAGTGCGCTCTTGGACGGCGAATATGCAGCCGACGGCAGCAGTGCCGCGAAGGGGCCGTCCGGATCGCTGGTGAGACTCAACGACGCGGCGTGGCTGCTGACGTTGACGATGCGTGGCGCCGGCGACCGCCGCAGCAGTGGAATCATGGCGTTGGTCACCGCAATCACCCCGAAGACGTTGGTCTCGAACACCGCCCGGACCATGTCCAAGTCGACAGAGCTGGGGACTTGGTCGTGGGCCTCTTCGGGCGAGACCTGCCCAGAGCCGGTGATGCCGGCGTTGTTGATCAGTACGTCGAGGTAGCCGAAGCGCTCCTCAACCTGCTTCGCGGCCTCCTGGACGGTGGCCTGATCGGTGACGTCCAAGGCGACGGCGTGCGCGTCTCCGCCGGCCGCGCGCACCGCCACAGCGGCTTCCTCACCGCGCCGCAGGTCTCTGGCACCGATCAGGACCGTCATGCCCAGCGCAGCGAGTTGCTCGGCAACCCCACGACCGATCCCCTTGTTCGCCCCGGTAACCAGCGCGACCTTCTGATGTGTCGTCCGCTCGCTCATGCCCAGCTCCCTGTTGTCGAGGTGGGGTTCTTCTCAGAACCTGTCTTCGCAACCTGAGACGAGACAGCCCGGTCGTCTCTGACAGGCGGGCAGAATCAACTGTTCTCGGTCGAGGCGATCTGGTCAGAGTCAGGCAGGACGGTCTACTCGCCTTCGAGGTTCACGAAGCAGAAACCGGTGACAGAAAAGCTGCAAAATGGCCGTTACTGAACCTCTTTCATCCTGGGGTCTGAGGAGTGAAACAGGCTGGTCAGGTGGGTGACGTGGCGAAGCCCCTCGTCGTTGGTGTGATGATCTCACTCAACACGCCGACGGTCGGGGGGCTTCGTTGGTTCCGTATCCTTCCACGCTCGACGTCCCGCACGAGCTGGTCGAGCATGTCTCCTGGCTCATCTACACCCGAAGGCGTGAACTTCGCTCACCGCGGCGGAAGTTGAGCTGCTTCAAGCAAGCCCTGCTGACACTGGCCCACCTGCGGAAGAACGAAACGTTCGCACAGGCCGGCGCCGGGTTCGGGGTGTCGGAGGCGGTCGACGAGACGCTCCGGGTCCTGGCCGCCTGGGCGCCGGGCCTGCACGAGGCCCTGGTGGGCCTGGGCGAGGGGGACTACGTCATCGTCGACGGGACGCTCATCCCGACCGACCGCATCAAGGCGAACGAGCCGTACTACTCGCAGAAAACACAAGCAGCAAGCATGAACGTACAGGTCATCGCGGCCCCGGACGGAACCCCGCTGTGGTTGTCGCGCGCGACACCGGGACGGACCCACGACCTCACCGCGGCCCGCGTCCACGGCATCGTCCAAGCGTGCCTGACCCGGCAGATCCTCGTGCTCGCCGACCGGGCCTACCAGGGTGCCGGCGCCACCGTCCGCACCCCCTACTACCACCACGAACAGCCCGAGCACTACCAGCAGTTCAACCGTGAACACGCCCGGCTGCGGGCTCCCGGCGAGCGCGCCTTCGCACAGCTGAAGTCCTGGCCACTGTTACGGCGAGCCCGATGTTCAACCCGGCGTATCGGCACCGCCGTCCAAGCCATCCACACACTATTGACCTGCGACTATTCAGGATGAAAGAGGTTCAGCGACAAACGCAATGCCTCAGTGGTGAAAACCAGCTTGCTTCACGAGAGCGAACCGCCAGCTCGCCCCGTCCGGAAGGTGACAACCATTGTGCTTCGGCTCAGGATACCGATGACCTACAACAGCGAAGATTGATCCATTGCGGAAGTTTCAGCTCTCACAGTTGCGGTGGGACTGGCCGTCCGAGAAACGCGGCAAGCCGATCGATGGCAGGAGCGGTCTTCTCGACGGGCTGGGGCTCGGCCATTCGTCCCGTTCGGGACTGGGTGGAGAGTTGGACCTGAGCGAACGCCAGGCTCTGCTCGGCAACATCTGCGGGCAGCCGGGCAGGGATGCCGGTGGCCTGAGCGAGGTCCCATCCGTGAGCGAGCAGATCGTACAGGCGGATCTGCAAGCGCTCGGCGCCCGTGGCGCTACCGAAGGGGCCGCGATAACTCCGCTCGAGTACCCCCGGACGGGAGAAGGCGGCCTGCAGCAGAGCACTCGAGGACCGGTAAGCTCCGACCGCGTCGTCACCGAGGCGGTCTGCCCCGCGTTCGGGCATCGGGCCACCCTCGATCATGGCTGCGAACACCAGGTCCATGCCGACCAGGTGGTCGACCACCTCACGCACATTCCATTCCGTGCACGGCGTCGGCGCCTTCCACTGCGCGGCGCGGATCTCGGCGATCAGTTCACCGACGGCTTCACATGCGCGTGCGAGATTTTCAACAGAGGGGGTAGTCACCGGGCGAGACTACGGCTGCACCCGTCGAGCGGCCCAACGGTTTTCCGGCCGTCCGGAGAAAGACGTGCCCGCTCACCGCCCACACCGACGTCGGTCAAACTTCGCTGTCAAAGCGACAATCTTTGCTGTCACAGGTCAACCGACCGGGGGCGGACCGTCGCACACACCGAACTTTCAGGAACCCCCGACCCTGACGGGCACGGGCCCGAGGGTGCAGGGCGGGGAAGCGCGCCCACGGATCGGTCCCGGGCCGCCGCGCCTGGTATGTGTGTGCCCGGCGCTGTAGGTCTGTCAGATGACCTACGGCGCGCCACCGGAGCGTGCTCCTGGTGGTGCGCCGTGAGGGGTGCTGCGGGGTGGTGTCAGTCGGGCGGTGGCTGGCCGGAGCCGAGGGTGCGCCGTCCGGTACGCGGGTCGGGGCCGGGGTCCGGGATGGGTGCGGGTGGCTGATCGGCTGCGCGCTGCGCGGCGGTGCCGGGCCTCTCGGCAGGCTCCGGAGCGGGTTGGCGGGGAGTCGGGGACCGGTGCCCAGAGGGGGGGCGGGGTGCCCCTATGGGTTTCGTCAAGGAAATCGGGCTGCGTTGAGGATCGGTGCCGGGCAGCATGGCGGGGTTTCTGATCTGTTGTGGGATGACACGAGTACTTCTTCGACCTTGATGAGATGGGGTCGCTGCCGGACGTGCGTGTCCCTGACGCCTCGATGGAGGACTGGCAGGCGGTCCTCGACCTGATCAGCGAGAGCGGCTGGAAGTGCCGGTATTCCGAGGGCGAGGTCGTGATGCCGATGCCCTGGGCAGGAGCAGTGTTGTCCCGCCCGGCTGATGCCGAGTGCCCGGACCTGCGAGTTTGGCCAACAGCCGGTGTGCTGGCGATCTTCCGCTTCCATGCGGCGGATGAGATTGACTTCGACGTTGATCTGCGGGAGCTGCAGGGCCAGGAGCGACTCGATGTGTTCTGCGGCTTCCTGCGGGCGATCGGGCGACGGCCGGCCAAGCCGGTGCTGATGGACCTGGAGGGCGACTGCGGGCGGCGTGGGTCGACGGCGGCTACCGCCAGCACCTCGTCGGGCACGCCGCCACCCTCGGCATCGACATGGAAATCACTTAACGCAAGCCTGGGACCAGGGGATTCACCCCGATCCCGAAGCGGTGGGCGGTCGAGCGGACCTACGGCTGGCTCATGCTTCACCGCCGACTGGCCCGCGACTACGAAACCCGCGCCGCCCGCTCCGAAGCCCTGATCCACATCGCCATGACCGACCTCATGACCCGTCAGCTCACCGGCGGGAACACCATCTCCTGGCGTGACCCGGCAAAGCCGACTAACCAGCGGATTCAGCGATGAAACCACGAAAGAAAACGACTTCTAAGTACCTAGAGTGCGCGTGAAGGAGGAGAGTGTGCCCAGCCCGGATCCGGTCGTGGGCCACCACCAGGTCCTTGGTCGCGAGCACCGGTGGTGCAAGACGCACCCCTGGCCGATTCCCGGATCGGGTCGATCGGATCGCCGTACCCTGACCTCCGACTACACCCTCAGAAGTTGGCCAGGCGGATCTCGTAGCCCGCCACACATGTCCATGTCGGGGACGAGTTCGGCGGCCTGGTCACAGAAGGTGCAGACGCCTTCGTGCGTTGATCCGCAGTCGAAGCAAATCCAGGAGTCCTCTCCGGGCGAGCCGGCCAACGGAGTGCTGATCACGGAGTAGGCGCCGCAGCTGCTACAGCCGTTGAGGGCGCCGCCTCCGTCTGTGATGCTGACGTGCTTGCTGGAGCCGATGAACTCCCACGCGGCATCCTCGCCAGTGCCGTACTGCCTCGCGCACAGGAGGCAGGCGAGATCCTGGGCTCCCGCGTCGAGCACGACGGTGAACTGACCGCAGGAGCGGTATGACGCCGTCGAGCCCTCATAGCCATGGCGTGGCACTCCAACTGCGCGCGGATGCCGTAGGCCGGGCTAACCGTCGAACGGGAGGAGTTCGTACCCGAAGGCAATGGCGACACCCCTTGTTCTGGGCACGATGTCCCTGATACCCCCACCTTTGGTTGGGGTGAGGTCACGTGCGCCTGCAAGAAGGCAACGTCGTTGCGGTGCGGACGCCCCTGCACGCTGTCGCCATTCCTGGGAAAAAGGTCCGAATGGGTACCGATCCGGGTCCCGCAGTCGTCCTGATCACCGGCATGATGGCGTCGGGGAAGTCCACCGTGGCCGAACTCCTGGCCGGGCAGCTGCCCCGGGCCGCCGACGTGCGCGGTGACGTCTTCCGGCGGATGGTGGTCTCCGGCCGGGAGGAACTGTCACCCGAGGAAACCACGGAGGCCCGGGCCCAGCTGGACCTTCGCTACCGGCTTTCCGCGCTCGTAGCCGACGAGTACGCGCACCACGGTTGCCCACGGTCCTCAAGGACATCATCCTGGGCGACGGACTGACCCGGTATGTCGCCAGGGTGCACCACCCGACCGCTGTTCGTCGTCGTGCTGGCCCCTCTATCGCGGTTGTGCGGGCCAGAGAGGCCGCGCGCCCCAAGGCCGGGTACGACGTCTGGACGGTCGAGGCACTCGACCACGCCGTGCGGGTGGAGACTCCGCGCATCGGGCTCTCAGTGATTCTCGACAACCTCCCGGCCGCGCGCGTCTGAAGGGCGGCTGACCCAGGTCACCGCGCAGCCCGGCTGCCGAAACCAGCCAGCCGGCCATGAGCCAGCAGCCCTCGAATCACGCCTGACACGCCATCAGAACGGGCCTCATCCGTGCGTCAGAAATTGCCGGGACCTTGCGCACAAACCGCCACCGGGGCACCGGAAACCGCAGCTCAGGCAGCGTTCCCCACGTCCACCTGTTGCGACCACGAAAAGAGTCCGAACCGACAGTCATTGCCCAGAACATGCAGGTCAGACGCCCTCTCGGACCGGCTCCAGAATCGCCACGCACTCCACGTGCGACGTCATCGGAAAGATGTCCCGGCAGGATGGATCTCGTATAACACCAGGTCAGGGGCATTTTCTCCTCCACTGAAGGGTCCTTCGTGCGCACGGAGCGTCAAACGGGCGTCACGCCCCAGGGCTACGTCCTGGGATCGGTCATCGCTGGGGATTTCAGGACCCCTGCCGGTACAGCCAGCCGTTTGGCCTCCACGGCCCGGTGGCCGGACCGCCCGATGAGCGAAGTGGTCAGCTGTCGGGTTTCTTCGAGCGTCACGGGGCGGCGGCCTGGGTGGGCCGAGAGCCGGCCTCGATCTGCAGGGCGTACACGGCGTTCGTCACGAGCTCGCGCGCGTATGCGGCGTCCAGTCGGCCAGGGCGGAAGAGGATGCGGTACATGATCGGTGCCACGACACGGTCGATCAGCAGTTCCGTCTCGGGCACCGGCTCCCCGCGCTGCACCGCACGGGCCAACACGGCGTCGATCTGCTCTGCGGCATACGCCGAACACTGACCGGCATTGGTGCCGTCGGGGTCGCCGAGCAGGGCGTCCCGGATGTAGGCGCGCCCGGTCGGTGAGGCCATCTCGTCGAGGAACTGTTCCGCCCACCCGTCGAGATCGGCCCGCAGGCTTCCGAGATCGGCCGGATCCGTTTCCGGGCGCAGTCGTTCGACGGCCACGTCGGACAGGAGTTCCTGCAGGTCGCCCCAACGACGGTAGATCGTGGAGGGAGTCACGCCCGCCCGAGTGGCCACCATCGGGACCGTGAGCGCGTCGCGGCCCACCTCCCCTACGAGTTCACGTACCGCCGCATGGACGGACTCCTGTACGCGTGCGCTGCGCCCGCCGGGGCGGGCCATGGGCTTGGGACTCATGCGATCCACCTTAATGCGAATTTGTTGCTTCTAGGCGGTGGCCGGCGTCGGCGACCCGCAGGGCTGCGCATCCGGGCGCCCGAGCACGGCGGACGCCCTGCGGCGACGCGACCGCATGCCGGTTGGAACGTGCGCCTTCCCTCAGGCAGCGAGGGGAGCAAGCCGCCCCGCGCCGGCCACCGACTCCTCGTAGACCCGGCCCACACGGAGCACCGTCGCGTCGTGGAAGGGGCGCGCCATCAGCTGCATACCGATCGGCAGTCCGGCGCGGTCGTGACCGACCGGCAGGGTGAGGGCCGGGACGCCGGTGATGTTGGCGGGGGCACAGAGGCGGACGTAGCTGTCCGACACGGCCTCGGTCGTGCCATCGGCCCACTCGACTGCTTCCTGCCCCGCCTCGGCGGCGGTCATCGGCACCGTCGGCGCGGCGAGGACGTCGATTCCGTCGAACATGCGAGCCCAGGCGTCTCGCATCATGGTGCGGGCCCGCTGGGCGCGGAGGTAGTCGCCCGCAGAGGTGAGTTCGCCGGCCTCCAGCAGGATGCGAACGTCCGCCGCGTACAGGTCGGGGGTGGCGCGCAGCGACCGCTCGTGGTAAGCGGTGGCCTCGGGAACCATCAGCCCCCACTGAACGGCCTGGATGTAGCGCGCCATCGGGATCTCGACGTCGACGAGCTCCGCCCCCAGCTCCGCCAGCCGCTCGATCGCGCCGCGTACGGACTCCTCGACCTCGGGCGTGACCCGGTCGAAGTAGTGGTTCCGCGGTACGCCGACCTTCAGTCCTCGCAGGTCGCCTCCCGGGAAGCGGTCCAGCGTGGGGCCGGACACGCTCGCCGGGTCGCGCGGGTCGTGGCCGGCGGTCGCCGACAGCACCAGGGCGACGTCCTGGACGGTGCGGGTGAGAGGGCCCACGTGGTCCAGGGACCAGGACAGCGAGGTCACGCCTGTGCGTGGGACCAGGCCGTAGGTCGGCTTGAGGCCCACCACGCCGTTCAGGGCCGCGGGGACCCGGATGGAACCGCCCGTGTCCGTGCCCATGGCGAACGTCGCCCCGCCGGCGGCGACAGCTACCGCCGAGCCGCCGCTCGACCCGCCCGCGACCCGGCTGTGGTCCCAGGCGTTGTTCGTCTGCGGAGTGATCAGGCCGTAGGCGAACTCGTGCGTGTGCGTCTTGCCCAGGAGGACGGCCCCGGCGGCGCCGAGCCGTTCGGCCACCCGGCTGTCGCGTTCCGCCACGTGCCCTGCCCGGACGTGCGAGCTCGCCGTGGTGGGTACCCCCTCTGCGTCGATCAGATCCTTGAGCGCCATGGGGATCCCGTGCAGCGGCCCGCGCGGTCCGCTTCCGGAGATCTCCCGTTCGGCGCGGACCGCTGCGGCCAGGGCCGCGTCGGCGGCGACGGTGACGTAGGCGCCCAGCCGTCCTTCGACGGCGTCAATACGGGCGAGCACCGATTCGGTGAGTTCGACGGGGGACAGCTCCCGTGCGCGCACCGCGCGGGAGGCTTCGGTCAGCGACAGCTCAAACGGTTGCATCGGCGTTCCCCTGTCCGGCTCGGTAGGAGGACGCGGGAGGGGTCTCGCCGAAATCGAGCTCGCGCAACGTGCTGATCACGGAATGGATGTAGTTGGCCGTCATGGCCACTTCTTCATGTCGGCCGTCCCCGAGGGGGAGCCCCGCCCGCAGCGCCCCTCGGGCTGCCTCTTGGGGGGTGAGTTCGCTGGTCATGGCTTCCTTCCGGATCTGTGCGGCGCGACGGGCCGGAGCTGGTACAGGACCTCCGACCACCGTAAAAGCGAATCATTTGCTTTAGTCGATCGTAGGGCCTACGGTGCCTTAAAGCAAACCAATCGCTTTTAGCGCAGGAAGGACCCTCATGCAGAGCGTCCCCGCGGGCCTCACGCCTCCCCGCACCTCCCCATCCGGACGCCTGCCGTTCGCCTTGCACACCTCGATCCTCATCGCGCTGCTCGCCGCATCCAGCGCGCCGACCCCGCTGTACCCCCGCTACCAGGCTCAGTGGCAGTTGTCGGCCCTCGACATCACGGTGGTCTTCAGCGCCTACGCTCTGGCACTCCTGATCGCACTGCTGACGACCGGAACCCTTTCCGACCATGTCGGACGCCGCCCCGTGCTCCTGGGCGCGCTCGCGGTCCAGGTCGTCTCCATGGCACTGTTCGCGACGGCCGACGGCCTGACCACCCTGATCGGCGCCCGCGTGCTGCAGGGCATCGCGACCGGCGCGGCGACCAGCGCAGCAGGTGCGGCTCTCCTCGACCTGGAAGACCCCGCCCGGCCGGGGCGCCCCGCTCTGGCCAACAGCATCGCGCCGGTGACGGGCATGGCGGCCGGCGTCCTGGCAGCCACCCTCATGGTGCGTTTCGCCCCCGTTCCGGCGATCACGGTGTACGCGGCCCTGATCGCCGTGTTCGCCGCGCAGGCCATCGCCCTGGTCTCGACGTCCGAGACCGTCCGCCGCCGTCCCGGAGCACTGCGCTCGACGCGGCCCCACCTGGCGCTGCCGTCGGCGGCCGCCCACGCTCTCCTGCTCAACGGCGCCGGCGTCGTCGCCGTCTGGGCACTCGGCGGCTTCTACTCGTCCCTGGGACCGGGCTTCACACGGCTCATCTCCCCCGGCGGACCCGAATACGCCGACGGCCTGGTCTTCTTCACGCTGACGGCCGTCGCCGCCCCGACGGTGTACTTCACGCGCAGGATGCGTGCCGGCGTCTCCGCTCTTCTCGGGAGCTGCGCGGTGATTCCGGCGGCCGTCCTGACCCTGGCTGCCCTCTATCTCGCCGGCCCCGTACTGCTCTTCGCCGGGGCGGCGCTGGCCGGGTTCGGCTTCGGAGCCGTCTCCCAGGGTGCGCTGCGCGCGGTCGTCGGCTCGGTCCCGGCCCGGGAGAAGGGCGGCACGCTCGCCTCCTATTACGTACTCAGCTACCTGGCCATGAGTCTGCCCGCCATCGGCGCCGGCGCCCTCACCGCCGGCTTCGGGCTGCGTGCGGCAGCACTGGCCCATGCCGGCTGCGTGGCCGTACTGGCGACCGTCGCAGTCGCGACGCTGACCGCGCCGCTGCGCAGTCGGCGCCGGACACCGTCCCCGGACGCCCACTCCCGCCCGGCAACGAGCAACTACACATCCGCCTCACCCGACACACCCGACACACCCGCTCCAGACATCTCCGTCCTCGCGACCCATAACAGATAAGGATCGCCGTGTTCACCTCATCGCAGACGACCAAGTCCACTACTCCCCCCGCCTCTTCCTGGACGGTGGGCAACCACACCGTACGACGCATCGACGAAGTGGCCCTGCCCGCCCAGACCGGTCCGTGGCTGCTGCCCGGGGCAACCACCGACCTCGTGAGCCGGACTCCCTGGCTGAGCCCCGAATTCGCCGACGAACAAGGCGTCCTGCGCCTGGCGAGTCACAGCTTCGCCGTCGAGGTGGACGGCATGCGGGTGCTGGTGGACACCGGCATCGGAAACGGGAAGCGGCGCTCCAACCCCGCCTGGCACAACCTGAACAGCGACTACGAGGTACGGCTACGGGCGGCGGGCTTCGCGCCGGAGAGCGTCGACGTCGTGGTCCTGACCCACCTCCACGCCGACCACGTGGGGTGGAACACGCGTGCCGAGGGCGACGCCTGGGTGCCCACCTTCCCGAACGCGCGCTATCTCACCTCACGCACCGAGTGGGACTACTGGGCGGGGGTCGACATGGAGGAGGCGCGTCGGCAGATGTTCCGGGACTCGGTCCATCCCGTCCGAGAGGCAGGTCTGTTCGACCTCATCGATGTCGCGGACGAGGGCACCTACGTCGCGCCGGGCATCCGTCTGCTGCCCACCCCCGGCCACACACCGGGGCAGGTAGCGGTGGAACTGAGCAGCCGTGGCGAGACCGCACTGGTCACCGGCGACAGCATCCACCACCCGGTCCAGATGGCGCATCCGGAGCTCTGCAGCTGTGTGGACGTCGCTCCCGAACTCGCGGCCAGGACCCGGAACCAGGTGCTCGGCTCACTGGCCGGTACGTCAACTCTCCTGCTGGGAAGCCACTTCCCGCCGCCGACCGCCGGACACGTGCGACGCGAGGACGGCGGGTACCGTCTGGCCCCGGCTCCCTCAGAGGTCACGCCCATCGGCGGCTGAAGCGGATCAAAGCACCCGGGACGGGCCGCGCACCGAGTCGCACCGAGTCCGTGCGGGTGACGTCCTGAGCGTCCGCGACCGGACGGCCCGGGAGGGGATGTGAGACTCCTCCGGCATGCGCTCCGTCGTCACCGATGGCGCCGGAGGAAGTGATGACCGATCACCGGCTTGCGCCCTTTGCGTAAGCCGGCTGTCGGCTGTCCCACGTGGGCGTCAGTCACGCCGACGCGTCGCGAACGAGGGCCACGTGCCGGTCCCACTCGCCCCTCGCCGGCCGAGCAACGCGACCCTGCTTCAGTCTCGCGAATCGAGCGTCATTCGAGCGTCAAGAATGATGAATGCGCGTCGCCGACATCATTCGTACGAACCCCGCCGCCCCCTGTAACCGCAGGTCAGGCGAGTTTGAACAAGCAGTGCGTCTGCCCGACCCGCTACACGGATAAAAACAGGTCGAGCGACCCACCCGGACCACAAAACCGCAGGTCATACGCCCTTGTCCGCAGGCTCCAAAATAGCCACGCACTCCACGTGCGACGTCATCGGGAACAGATCGAACGCCCGGAGCGTCCGCACCCGGTAGCCGCCGTCCCGGAAGTACGCCAGGTCGCGTGCCAGCGCGGCCGGGTCGCAGGCCACGTAGGCGATCTTCCGGGCGCCCAGCGACGACAGGTGTTCCACCGTCTTCTTGCCCGCTCCCGCCCGCGGCGGGTCCAGGACGATGAGGTCGACCTCGGTGATCCCGGTGCGCGGCAGGACGGTCTCGACCTTGCCCTGCTCGATACGCACCCGCTCGAACCCGGCGAGGTTGTGCCGGGCGTCCTCGACGGCGCGCTTGCCGGACTCGATGCCGAGGACCGCGCCCTTCTCGCCGAGGCGGTCGGCGAGCGCTCCGGCGAAGAGGCCGACGCCGCAGTACAGGTCGAGCGCCATGTCGCCCTTGCGCGGCAGCAGGCCCTGCATGACGGCCTTCACGAGGGTGTCGGCGGCCTGCGGGTGGACCTGCCAGAAGCCGCCGCTGCCGACGCGGTGGGTGCGGCCGTCGGCGCGCTCGCGGACGAAGCCGCGGCCGTGGACGCGGTGGATCCCGCCGTCGTGCTCCTCGACGCGCATGACCGAGACGGGCCTGTCGAGCTCGACGAGGGGAAGGCGGGCGCCGGGCCGCGGTTCGAGGATGACCATGCGGTCCTGGGAGCCCGTCGCGGCGATCGCGTCGACGGACGCCATCCCCGACCAGTCGCGCTGCTCGATGCCCAGCTCGCTGACGCCCTCGGCCGCGATCATGCAGTGCTCGATCGGCTCGACCTCGTGCGAGCGGTGGCGGCGCAGACCGGCGTTGCCGTCGGCGTCCACCGCGTACTGCACGCGGGTGCGCCACTGCGGCACCTGTCCGGCCGGGAGCTTGTCGCCCTCCGCCGGCATCACGGTGCCGTCCCAGCCGGCCTCCTCGGGTGTGAGGCCCGCGAGCCGCTGCAGCTGCTCGGCGATCACCTCGCCCTTGAGGCGGCGCTGCGCGCCCGGCTTGGCGTGCTGCCAGTCGCAGCCGCCGCAGCGGCCGGGGCCGGCGTAGGGGCAGGGCGCCTCGACGCGGTCCTTGGACGGCTCCAGGACGCGTACGGCGTCGGCCCGCAGGAAGCGCGCGCCCTCCTCGCCCTCGGTGACCCTGGCCACGACCCGCTCGCCGGGCAGCGTGTGCCGGACGAACAGCACCTGGCCGGCCTCGGTGCGGGCGATGCAGTGGCCGCCGTGGGCGACGGGGCCGATCTCGACCTCGTACTCCTCGCCCACGAGGGAGGCCGCCTGCGACTTCTTCGGTTCTGCCTGCATGGCGGGGGGACTCCACAACGTCGAACGAGGAACGGCCGGACAACAGCCCACCAGTCTACGTGGCTGTCGTCCGGCCGTTCACCACGCGCCGGTGCGCGAGGGCGAGGGGCCGCGGGAGCAGGTGGTCAGTTCTTCTCGTCCGGCCCCGGGGCGCTCTGGGGACCGCCGGACCCCGACGGCTCCTTCGGACGTCCCACCTGCGCCGGGCCGCGCCGCACGGAACCCGGGGCGTTCCACTCCTGCCGCTTGCGCGCCCGCTTCTTCGCCGCCTCGGAGGACTGCAGCTGGTAGGGGACGGACGTGACCATGACGCCGGGGGTGAACAGCAGCCGGCCCTTGAGCCGCAGCGCGCTCTGGTTGTGCAGCAGGTGCTCGTACCAGTGGCCGACCACGTACTCGGGGATGATCACCGACACGGCGTCGCGCGGCGACTCCCGGCGCAGGCTCTTGACGTACTCGATGACCGGTCGCGTGACCTCGCGGTAGGGCGAGTCCAGCACCTTCAGCGGTACGTCGATCCCACGCCGCTCCCACTCCGCGCGCAGCGCCTTGGTCTCGGTCGGGTCGACGTTGACGGTGAGCGCCTCCAGGGTGTCGGAGCGCATCAGCTTGGCGTAGGCGAGGGCGCGCAGCGTCGGGCGGTGGATCTTGGAGATCAGCAGCACCGAGTGGACGCGCGAGGGGCGGACGCTGTCGTCGCTGGGGCCCTCGGGGGCGGCGATCTCGGCGGCCACGCCGTCGTAGTGGCGGCGGATCGCGGTCATCGTCCCGTAGAAGATCACCATGCCCAGCAGGGCGACCCAGGCACCGTGGGTGAACTTGGTGAGCAGGACGACGACCAGCACCAGGCCGGTGAAGAACGCGCCGAAGGTGTTGATCGCGCGTGAGCGGATCATGTGACGGCGCTTGTTCTGGTCCTTCTCGACCGCCAGGTGGCGGTTCCAGTGGCGGACCATGCCGGTCTGGCTGAGCGTGAAGGACACGAACACGCCGACGATGTACAGCTGGATCAGCCGGGTGGAGTCGGCGCCGTAGATGACCACCAGCAGCATGGCCGCGCCGGCCAGCAGCACGATGCCGTTGGAGAAGGCGAGGCGGTCGCCGCGGGTGTGCAGCTGGCGGGGCAGGTAGCGGTCCTGGGCGAGGATCGAGCCGAGCACCGGGAAGCCGTTGTAGGCGGTGTTCGCAGCCAGGAACAGCACCAGGGCGGTGGCGGCGGCGAGCACGAGGAAGAGGAAGCTGCCCTTGCCGAAGACGGCCTCGGCGACCTGGGTGATCACCGGGTTCTGCACGTAGTCGACGCCGACGCCGACCCCGTTCTTCAGCAGGTCGGTGGCCGGGTTCTCGGCCATCCGGACCTTGGTGACCAGCGCCAGGACGATGATCCCGCAGAACATGGTGACGGCCAGCAGCCCCATCGCCGCGAGCGTGGTCGCCGCGTTCTTCGACTTGGGCTTGCGGAAGGCCGGCACGCCGTTGGAGATCGCCTCGACGCCGGTGAGCGCGGCGCAGCCGGAGGAGAAGGCGCGCAGCAGCAGGAAGACCAGAGCGAAACCGGCCAGCCCCTGGTGCTCGGCCTTGATCGTGTACTGGGAGGTGGGCGCCCGCATCGTGTCGTCGAGGACGAGCCCGCGGAACGCGCCCCAGGCGATCATGATGAAGACGCCCGCGACGAACACGTAGGTGGGGATCGCGAAGAGCTTGCCGGACTCCTTGACGCCGCGCAGGTTCATCAGCGTCAGCAGCACGATGACGGCGACCGCGCAGGCCACCTTGTGCTCGACGACGAACGGGATCGCGGAGCCGAGGTTCTCGATGCCGGAGGAGATGGAGACGGCGACGGTGAGGACGTAGTCGACGAGCAGCGCGCTGGCCACCGTCAGACCGGCCTTGGGGCCGAGGTTGGTGGTGGCGACCTCGTAGTCGCCGCCACCGCTGGGATAGGCGTGGACGTTCTGTCGGTAGGAGGCGACCACCGTGAACATCAGCACGACGACCGCGAGGGCGATCCACGGGCTGAAGTGGTAGGCCGACACGCCCGCGATGGACAGGACCAGCAGCACCTCCCCGGGCGCGTAGGCCACGGAGGACAGCGGGTCGGAAGCGAAAACGGGGAGGGCGATGCGCTTCGACAGGAGCGTTTCTCCGAGTCGATCACTGCGCAGTGCACGCCCGATCAGAATCCGTTTGGGCACGTCGGTCAGTTTGGACACAACAGAGGATCGTAGGCCTTCGAACACGGGACCGCCCACCCTCCCCCAGGCTCAGCCGGGTGACGGTTCGCCGCGTCTGCCTCCCGGGTGAAATCGGCCGGGCCCGGGCTGCGGATTCCGCGGCCTCGTCGATCGTCATGGCTATATGACGATTCCCCGCCCGCTGACGCCCCTTCGGAGGCTCCATGCACACGACCGCGGAGATCATCGGCGCCATCGGAACCCTTGTCGGCCTCGGAATCCTTACCTTCCTCAGTCTGTGGAGCATCAGCCGGCGTTAGATCGCGCGAACCGCGCGCCGACCGTGCACAGGGGTGCCCTGCGAGGACCGCGCGTGTGTAGCTTGGGCGGCGGTCTGAGACCCTGTTCAAGGCCGAGCGCCATGGCCGGGCCAGAAAACTCATTGAGTTCTTGACTTCTTGACCTCGGAAGGACGGTCGTGCACATCGTCATCATGGGCTGCGGCAGAGTGGGTTCCGCTCTCGCGCAGACCCTGGAGCAACAGGGGCACACGGTCGCCGTGATCGACCAGGACCCCACCGCCTTCCGACGACTGGGCTCCGGTTTCGGCGGCCGTCGTGTGACCGGCGTCGGCTTCGACCAGGACACCCTGCGCGAGGCGGGCATCGAGGAGGCCGGCGCGTTCGCCGCGGTCTCCAGCGGCGACAACTCCAACATCATCGCCGCCCGTGTGGCCCGCGAGATGTTCGGCATCGAGAACGTCGCCGCCCGTATCTACGACCCCCGCCGCGCCGAGGTCTACCAGCGCCTGGGCATCCCCACCGTGGCCACCGTCCGCTGGACGGCCGACCAGATGCTGCGCCGGTTGCTGCCCTCGGGCGCGGAGCCGCTGTGGCGCGACCCCACCGGGGGCGTCCAGCTCGCCGAGGTGCACGCCGCCGCCTCCTGGGTCGGCCACAAGATCAGCAAGCTGCAGGAGGAGACGGGCGTCCGCGTGGCGTTCCTGACCCGCCTCGGCGAGGCGATGCTGCCCACCTCGCAGACCGTTCTGCAGGAGGGCGACCTGGTGCACGTGATGCTGCGCACCGACGAGGTCGAGAAGGTCGAGGCCTCGTTCGCCGAGGGCCCCAAGGAGGACGGTCACTGATGAGGGTCGCCATTGCCGGAGCCGGCGCCGTCGGCCGTTCGATCGCCGGCGAACTGCTGGAGAACGGCCACGAGGTCCTGCTCGTCGACAAGGCGCCGACCGCCATCTCGGTCGAGCGCGTCCCGCAGGCGGAGTGGCTGCTGGCCGACGCCTGTGAGATCACCTCCCTGGACGAGGCCGCGCTCCAGCGCTGCAACGTGGTGATCGCCGCCACCGGCGACGACAAGGTCAACCTGGTCGTCTCGCTGCTCGCCAAGACGGAGTACGGCGTCCCGCGCGTCGTGGCCCGCGTCAACAACCCGAAGAACGAGTGGCTCTTCAACGAGTCGTGGGGTGTGGACGTGGCCGTCTCGACCCCGCGTCTGATGTCGGCCCTGGTCGAGGAGGCGGTGAGCGTCGGCGACCTGGTGCGGCTGCTGCGTTTCAGCCACGGCGACGCCAACCTCGTCGAACTGACCCTGCCCGAGGAGTCGGCGCTGGCCGGCACCCAGGTCGGCGACGTGGAGTGGCCGGAGGACACCTCCCTGGTGACCATCATCCGGGGCACCCGGGTGCTGACCCCGACCCGCGAGGACTCCCTCGAAGCGGGCGACGAACTCCTCTTCGTGGCCGCCCAGGCCAGGGAGGAGCAGCTGGAGGACCTGCTGTCCGTGCGCAAGGACGACACCGTCGGCTGACCCGCGGTCCCGGACACAGGTGAGGGGGGGGGCGGCCCGCTGACGGGGCCGCCCCCCCCCCACCAAAGTAGAAACAAAAACACACCAACCAGCCAATCGGAGACAAGATGTGGGAGACAGTGGAGGGTTTTTGGTTGTG
>NZ_JBHVYK010000123.1:0-19580 GCF_042880855.1 Streptomyces sp. NPDC058291 | reverse complement strand
GGGTCCTGCTCAAACACGGCACCCGCACGGTCAAGGCGATCGTCAAGGACATCCCCTCCCGGCTCACCCTGGACGACCTGTCCCAGCACCCCGACCCCGGACGCCTCGTCGCCAACGACATCGGCCGGGTGAGACTCCGCACCGCCGACCCGCTCCCCCTCGACGCCTACGCCGACTCCCGCCGCACCGGCTCCTTCATCCTGATCGACGCCGACGACGGCACCACCCTCACCGCCGGGATGGTCGGCGAGTCCTTCGCCCCCGCGCACCCCGCCGACGTCGACCCGGTCCCCGGCCGACGGGACGTCTGACCGAGCTCCGTGGATTCCGCCTGCCGACCGTCTCCCGGCCAGGGCCCGACCGACGTGTCCGACGCGCTCGGCCGGCCCTGACCCCCGGGCCACCGAGAGGACGCCTCCCGTGTCTGCCACCACCACCGTCCCGCGCCGCATCCTCGCGGCCCTGGCCGCACTGCCGCTGCTGGTCCTCGCCGGCTGCGGCTACGGCTCGCGCACCACGGACGAGAGCGCGGCGAAGATCGCCCCGCAAGCGGCGAGGACCGACGGTCTGGACGCCGTGCGGATCGGCTACTTCGGCAACGTCACGCACGCCACCGCGCTGGTCGGCAACCGCAAGGGCTTCTTCCAGAAGGAGCTGGGCGCCACCGAGGCGAAGTACGCGGTGTTCAACGCCGGCCCCTCCGAGATCGAGGCGCTCAACTCGGGCTCCCTCGACATCGGCTGGATCGGCCCCTCTCCCGCGATCAACGGATATGTGAAGTCGGGCGGCACCGCCCTGCGGATCATCGGCGGTTCGGCCTCCGGCGGGGTGAAACTGGTCGTCGACCCGCACAGGATCACGTCTGCGCGGGACGTCGAGGGCAAGAGGATCGCCACCCCGCAGCTCGGCAACACCCAGGACGTGGCCTTCCTCCACTGGGCCGCCGGGCAGGGCTGGACGATCGACCCGATGACCGGCAGGGGCGACGTCACCCTGGTCCGCAGCGACAACAAGGTCACCCCGAACGCCTTCCGGGCCGGCGCGATCGACGGCGCCTGGGTGCCGGAGCCGACCGCCTCGAAACTGGTCGCCGAGGGCGGCAAGGTGCTCCTCGACGAGGCGTCGCTGTGGCCGCACGGGCAGTTCGCCACCACCAACGTCATCGTGTCGCAACGGTTCCTGACGGCGCATCCGAAGGCCGTCGAGGCCGTGCTGAAGGCGTCCGTGGAGACCAACCGGTGGATCAGGACCCATCCCGAGGAGGCGAAGGCCGCCGCCGACGAGCAGATCGCACACGACGCCGGCAAGGCGCTGCCCGCCGAGGTCATGGACCCGGCCTGGCGGTCGCTGAAGGTGACCGACGACCCGCTGGCCGCCACCCTCGCCGCACAGGCGGACCACGCCGTCGAGGCCGGTCTGCTCAAGAAGGCCGACCTCCGGGGCATCTACGACCTCACGCTGCTCAACAAGGTCCTCGCGGCCGAGGGCGAGGCCACCGTCGACGACGCCGGACTCGGCGACCGGCGGTGAGTCCGGATCACGACCCACTGACCAGGAGGCGACGACCATGACCACGACCCTCGCTGAGGCCGCCGAGGCCGCCGAGGCGGTTCAGGCGGCCCGGGCCACCGCGCCCACCGCGCCCACCGCGCCCACCGCGCCCACCGCGCCCACCGCGCCCACCGCGGCCACCGCGCCCACCGCCTGCGCCGCCCGGATCGCGCACGTCTCGAAGTCGTTCCCCGGCCCCGCCGGAGGGCAGCTCGTGCTGGACGACGTCAGCCTCGACATCGCCCCCGGCGAGTTCGTCACCCTGCTGGGCGCCTCGGGCTGCGGCAAGTCCACCCTGCTGAACCTGGTGGCCGGTCTGGACCGACCGAGCGCCGGCGCCATCGACACCGACGGGCGCCCCGCCCTGATGTTCCAGGAGCACGCCCTGTTCCCGTGGCTGACCGCGGGCAAGAACGTCGAACTCGCCCTGCGGCTGCGCGGCGTGCCCGGGGCCGAGCGCCGCGAACGGGCCGAGGAACTGCTGGAACTGGTCCGGCTGAAGGACGCGTACGGCAAACGGGTGCACGAGCTGTCCGGCGGTATGCGCCAGCGCGTGGCGATGGCCCGCGCGCTCGCCCAGGACAGCCGGCTGCTGCTGATGGACGAGCCGTTCGCCGCCCTGGACGCGATCACCCGGGACGTGCTGCACGACGAGCTGACCCGCATCTGGCGCGAGAAGCACCTGTCCGTCCTGTTCGTCACGCACGACGTACGCGAGGCCGTCCGGCTCGCCGAGCGCGTGGTGCTGCTGTCGTCCCGCCCCGGACGCGTCGCCCGCCAGTGGACGGTGGGGATCCCGCAGCCGCGCCGCGCCGAGGACACCGCCGTCGCGGAACTGTCCACCGAGATCACCGAAGAACTGCGTGGGGAGATCCGCCGCCATGGCCGGCGCTGACGCCTTCGCCAGGGACGGCGGCGCCGACCTCGCCGGCCTGGAGGCGGGCCTGGACGCACTGGAGAGCACCCACAAGGTCCGCACGCCGCTGCGCAGGATCCTGACCGGGACGGTCATGCCGCCCGTCATCGCCGTCGCGCTGGTGCTGGCCGTCTGGCAGGCGCTCATCTCCTTCCACATCGTCGACGACCCGGTCAAGCTGCCCGCCCCCGCCGCCGTGTGGCGCGTCCTGCGGGACGCCTGGCTGAAGGGCGAGCTGCTCGGCTACATCTGGACGTCCGTCTCCCGCGGCCTGCTCGGCTTCCTGCTCGCCCTCGCCATCGGCACCCCGCTGGGACTGCTGGTCGCCCGTGCGAGGTTCGTGCGCGCGGCCATCGGCCCGGTCCTGTCCGGGCTGCAGTCACTGCCGTCGGTGGCCTGGGTGCCCCCCGCGGTGATCTGGCTCGGCCTGAACAACCGGATGATGTACGCCGTCGTCCTGCTCGGCGCCGTTCCCTCCATCGCCAACGGCCTGGTCTCCGGCGTCGACCAGGTGCCCCCGCTGTTCCTGCGCGCCGGCCGCACCCTGGGCGCCACCGGGCTGAGAGGCACCTGGCACATCACCCTGCCCGCCGCTCTGCCCGGCTACGTCGCGGGGCTCAAACAGGGCTGGGCGTTCTCCTGGCGGTCGCTGATGGCCGCCGAGATCATCGCCTCCTTCCCCGACCTCGGCGTCGGCCTCGGCCAGTTGCTGGAGAACGGCCGCAACGCCGGCGACTCGGCCATGGTGTTCGAGGCCATCGTGCTCATCCTCGTCGTCGGCATCGCCGTCGACCTGCTGATCTTCAGCCCGCTGGAACGCTGGGTCCTGCGCAGCCGCGGACTGCTGGTCCGGAGCTGAGACCCGCCTCCAGCCGGGCTCGACCGATTGCCCGCCGCTTCTTGAGACGTCTCGCCCAAGGTGGCGGTGAATGGTTGGCCGGCGAAACGGAGACCGACATGCGCGCACGGCGCTCATCCGCCCTCAGGGCCATCGGCAGAAGCCTCGGCGAGGGGGTCATGTGGATGGGGTTCGGATGGTACGGAACGCATCTGCCCCACCCCCACCCCTGGCCCGAGTACGTGTTCCCGCCCGCCGAGCAGCCGTACCTGCCCCCGTTGTCGCAGGAGGAGTTCGCCCGGTGGACCGCGCTGGTCGACGACCTGTGAGCACCCGCCGCAGCCGTCGTCCCGCGCCCGTCGTCCGGACCCGACCGAAGTGAAGGAGACCAGGGTGACCACCACCGGGTCGGCCACTGCCCACGTTCCCGTGCACAAGCGGCGCGTCCTCAAGCTGTTCCGCCCCTACCGCAAAAGCCTGCTGTCGGTGGCGTTCCTGGTCGCCGCCTCGTCGCTGGTCTCCCTCGTCAACCCCTTCCTGATCCGCGAGATCATCGACGTGGCGCTGCCGCAGGGCAGGACCGGACTGCTGTCCCTGCTGGCCCTGGGCATGATCGTCGTCGCGGCCGCGAACAGCTCGTTCAACGTGTGGCAGACCTATCTGTCCGCCAGGGTCGGCCAGCTGGTCATGCACGATCTGCGCACCGCCGTCTACTCCCACCTGCAGCGCATGTCGCTGGCCTTCTTCACCCGCACCCGCACCGGCGAGGTCCAGTCCCGGATCGCCAACGACATCGGCGGGATGCAGGTGACCGTGACGACCACCGCGACGGCGCTGGTGTCGGACGTGACCACGGTCCTCGCCACGGTCACCGCCATGGCCCTGCTCGACTGGCGGCTCACGCTGGCCTCGCTGATCGTCCTGCCGGGCTTCGTCTGGGTCAGCCGCCGCGTCGGCGACGAACTGCGCGTCCTCACCCGGTCGCGGCAGCGCCAGTTCGCCGACCTCTCCTCGAACGTGCAGGAGTCGCTGTCGGTCAGCGGCATCATGCTCGGCCACACCATGGGCCGTTCGCGTTCGCTCAGCGACGCGTTCGCCGCGCAGTCCCGCAAGCTCACCGAGACCGAGGTGCGCGCGAGCACCGCGGGCCTGTGGTACCAGTCCACCATCTGGGTCGTCATGGCGGCCATGCCCGCGGTGATCTACTGGGTGGCGGGGCTGACCGCGAGCGGCGGCCGCATGGCCGTCTCCATCGGCGAACTGGTCGCCTTCGCGACCCTCCAGCAGATCCTGTTCCGGCCGGCGCAGCGCCTGCTGACGATCGGCCTGGACATCCAGAGCTCACTGGAGCTGTTCGGCCGCATCTTCGAGTACCTCGACCTGCCCGTCGACGTCGCCGAGCCGCAGCGGCCGGTGACGCCGGCGAGTCTGCGGGGCGAGGTGCGGCTGCGCGGCGTCGGCTTCCGCTACGCGGGCGCCGAGCGGCCGACGCTGGACGGCATCGACGTGACGGTGCCCGTCGGGCGCAGCCTCGCCGTCGTGGGGGAGACCGGCTCGGGCAAGACGACGCTGAGCTACCTCATCCCGCGTCTGTACGACGCCACGTCCGGCGCCGTCACGATCGACGGCGTCGACGTGCGCGACCTGTCCTTCGACACGCTCGCCACCGCGGTCGGCGTCGTCTCCCAGGAGTCGTACCTCTTCCACGCCTCGGTCGCCGACAACCTGCGGTTCGCCAAACCCGACGCGACGGACGAGGAACTCGTCGCGGCGGCCCGGGTGGCGCACATCCACGACTATCTGATGTCCCTGCCCGACGGCTACGACACGGTGGTCGGCGAGCGCGGATACCGGTTCTCCGGCGGTGAGAAGCAGCGGCTGGCCATCGCCCGCGCCATCCTGCGCGACCCGCCCGTCCTGGTGCTCGACGAGGCCACCAGCGCCCTGGACACCCAGACCGAGCGAGCCGTCCAGAAAGCCATCGACGCGGCGAGCGCGGGCCGCACCACCATCACGGTCGCGCACCGGCTGTCGACGGTCCGCAACGCGGACGAGATCATCGTGCTGGAGCGCGGGCGCATCGCCGAGCGCGGCACGCACGACGAACTGCTCGCCCTCGGCGGCCACTACGCCCGGCTCGTGCGCCGGGACACCGAGATGGCGGCCGTGTAGGCGCGGCCCTCCCCGGCGACCGGAACTCCGAACTCCCCTGAACTGGACGCGACTTCGAGCGGCTCTGCAGCGCCCATTGCCTACCATCCGGCGCATGGAGACTGCGTCTGCCGACATACCGGACTCGCCCGTACTCACGAGGCGCACCCTGCTGCGCGGTGGCGCCGTGGCGGGCCTGGGCGCGATCGTGCCCGCGTCCTCCGTCTTCGCCGTGCTGGACGACCCTGGCGCCGGCGGCGCCGAGCCGTCGGCGGACGGACTGATGCTGACGAAGTTCAAGGACCCGCTGCGCACGCCGCCCGTCCTGCGGCCCGTCGCCCGCGGCGGCCACGACGAGCTGACCGTGCGCATGCGCACCGCCGACGTCCGGGTGCACTCCGAGCTGCCCGCGGTACGGATGTGGACGTACGAGGGAAGCCACCCCGGCCCCACGATCGAGACGGTCCGCGGCCGCCGGCTGCGGGTCGCCTGGGAGAACCACCTGACGGGGACCGTCCCGGTCACCGCCGTCGACTTCGGCCGGCCCGGCGGCCCCGCCCCCGACCCGCTGTCCAACTACCCCGGCACCCAGGGCTGCCAGGAGGTCCCCGGGGTGGCCGGCCTCCAGCCGTGGGCCGCGGTGCACCTGCACGGCATGCTGACCGGCGGCGGCAACGACGGCTGGATGGAGAACCTCGTCGCCCCCGGCGACGTGCAGCTGTCGGCGTACCCGAACGACCAGGCCGCCACGACGCTCTGGTACCACGACCACACCCACCACGTGAGCCGCTTCAGCGTGTACGCCGGACTGGCCGGCCTGTTCGTCTGCCGCGACGAGGAGGAGCGGGCGCTGGGCCTGCCCAAGGGCAGGCACGAGGTGCCGCTGGTCCTCAGCGACCGCAACTTCGCGCTGGACGCCTCGGGCGCGCTCACCGGACGCCTGGTGCACAAGGTGGAGATGGTCGGCACCAAGCTCATGCGCGCCCACGCGGCCCCCTACACGCTGGTCAACGGCGTGATCTGGCCCTACCTCGAGGTGGACCCGCGCTGGTACCGGCTGCGGATCGCCAACACGGCCAACTCCCGCATCTACCGGCTGATGCTGCTGGCCGACGGCCGGCCGGTCCCGGGCGCCTTCCAGGTCATCGGCACCGACCAGGGCCTGATCGACAAGCCGCTGCCGGTCGACGGAGCGCTCAACCTCTCACCCGGCGAGCGTGCCGACGTGCTCGTCGACTTCAGCGCGTTCCGCGGCCGGTCCCTGAAGCTGGTCAACACGATGGAGGGCGTGCCGCCCGGCGCGTCCAGCGCCAAGAACGATCTGCTGGAACCCGACGTGATGCAGTTCCGCGTCGCCGGCCGAGGCTCCGCCGGCCGGTTCACGCCGCCCACGGTGCTCTCGTCCACCTTCGAGCGGCCCACCCACCACGACCTGCCGCACGACCGCGCCCCCCGGTGGGTGGTGCTGGCCGGCCCCGGCACGGCCAACATGCCCGAACTGTGGGAGATGGAGGAGGTCGCGGACGCCGACGCGGCGGGCATCGTCTTCCCCTCCGCCGGCGTCATCCAGGTCAAGGACGCCGAAGGGACCGTCACGACGCTGCGCCGGACGGCCATGCAGTACGACGACGGCGGCGCGTTCACCGTGGAGCACGACAGCGTGGAGATCTGGAAGTACCTCAACCTCGCCGCCTCTCCCCACCCCATGCACATCCACCTGGCCCACTTCCACGTGCTCTCCCGTGAGAACTACGACGTGACCGGGTTCGACCGGACGGTCCGCGGTTCGGCCAGACCGATCGCGTTCCTGAAGGCGGTGGAACCGGACCCGCACGAGCGCGGGCTGAAGGACACCGTCAGGGTGGGCACGGCGGGACAGATCCTTCCCGGCCCGAACGGCACCCCGGGCGAGCTGGTCACCGTGGCGGCCCGCTTCCCCGTCGTCGGCCGGGGGGTCCACCAC
Organism: Streptomyces sp. NPDC058291; assembly: GCF_042880855.1. Classification (NCBI taxonomy): domain Bacteria; kingdom Bacillati; phylum Actinomycetota; class Actinomycetes; order Kitasatosporales; family Streptomycetaceae; genus Streptomyces; species Streptomyces sp. NPDC058291. The sequence continues at coordinate 12,161 of NZ_JBHVYK010000123.1, read as the reverse complement.
TGCCACATGCTGGAGCACGAACAGCACATGGTGCGCCCGCTCGTGGTCGCCCCCGCCGCCCACGACCCTGCGGGCGGCCACCACTGACCGCACGACGAGTGCCCGCGGCGGTGGTCGGCGCGGGCACTCGCGGAGGTCGAACGGGGGCCGGGGCCGGACGCCGAGCGGCGTCGTGCGCGGCGAAAGCGTGGGTGGGCCGGCCGGCGGCGCGGTCAGGCGGCCTTACGGACGATCTCCACGGCGCCGGCGTCCAGCAGCGTCCGGACGGACACGTCGCCGTCGGCGACGTCCAGGTCCATGTCGTGCAGCCGGCCGATGACGTTCTGCACGACCTTCTCCGGCTGCGTCTTCTCGGTGCCCTCCCAGACCAGCTCCGGGAAAACGGTCAGATAGACCTTGTCGTTTCCCTGGCTGTAGATGTTCACTTCCATGACGTCACGGAGAGCCATCCGGGCTTCGTAGATCAGGCTGTTCATGTGCCACCGACTTTCGGTATCCGGTTTCTGAGGCTTCCTGGCCACACGTGCCGACCTCATCATGGTCAGCGGCCGAAGAGTGCGCAACGAAGTCCGGAGAATAGCCCGTTCAACTGCGGGGAATCCGCGATTGAACGGGGTTGCTAATTGCCGGTGTTTGACAGAGAAAGGCCGCGCTGCGGACCATCGGTACAGTTCGCGAATGCCGCAGGCCGCATCCCACGAAAAGCATCCGGAGTGCCATGAAAATCCTGTTCATAACCACGGGCAGTCAGGCCACCTACTATGCCGCTGCCCCGCTGGCGACGGCCGCGCGCAACGCGGGCCACCAAGTCGTGCTGGCCGCCCACGAGCCGTGGGTGGAGACCGCGGAGGCCATCGGCCTTCCCACCTTCTGCTTCACCGTCGACCCGATCCGGCACTTCATGCGGATCAGCAACCCCGGCAAGGGGCTGCGGTTCCCCCGGGAGCTGGGCGACGAGGAGATGTTCGGACAGGGCCGCGGCTTCGCGCAGATGGGGCTGGCCGGGGTGAAGTCCCTGCTGGAGCTGGCCAAGGACTGGACCCCGGACGTGGTCGTGGGCAGCTCGCAGAGCTACGCCGCGATGCTGCTCGCCGCCCACCTCAAGGTCCCCTACGTGCGCCACATCGAGTACCTGGGCATCCCGCTCACCGGCATCGACCCGGGCGCCGAGGCGGAGCTGCGGCCCGAGCTGGAGCGGCTGGGCGTGGACGGGCTGCTCAAGCCCGATCTGCTCCTGGACTCCACCCCGCCGTCGCTGCGGCCCTCCCACGACCCGGACGCGCAGCCGATGCGCTGGATCCCCAGCAACCCTCAGCGTCGGCTGGAGCGCTGGATGTACACCCGCCCCGAGGGACGCAAGCGCGTGGTGATCACCTCCGGTTTCCGCAGCCTGATGTTCCGCGACCCGGGCTGGTCCATGCCGCTGCTGGTCAAGGAGCTGAACAAGCTGGGCGCCGAGCCGCTGATCGCGTCGAACCCCGGCGCGGTCGAGCGCTTCGGCGCGGAACTGGGCGACGCGCGCGTCGGCTGGATCCCGATCGACGTCACCGCCGCCACCTGTGACCTGGCGGTCCACCACGGCGGCGCGACCACCGCCACGACGCTCATGGCCAACGGCGTGCCGCAGCTGGTCATCCCGGAGAACCCGCCGGAGTTCCCGCCGAACTACCACCGGGAGGCCATCGCCAAGGCCATCACCGACTTCGGCGCCGGCAAGACGCTGTGGCCGCAGGCGCAGGAGCCCGACAAGGCGCCGGGCGAGGTGATCGCCGCGGCCTGCAAGGAACTGCTGGAGAACCCGAGCTACACGGAGCGGACGCAGTTCATCGCCAAGGAGATCTCGACGCTGCCCACGCCCGCCGAGATCGTGCCCAAGCTGGAGGCGCTGGTCTGACGGCCGGCGCGTCGGCCCCGGCAACGCCGGTCGCCCTGGGACCACGGAGGACCTCTCCGTCGGTCTCAGGGCGACTGTCGTCGTGCGGGCGGGGAAGACAGGGCCGGACCGGGGACGGCCGGGCCGCGGCCCGGTGAGCGGGCTGCGACCCGGCCGGCGGTCGGCGGGCGGTCGGCTCTCAGCGGGCGGCGAGGGCCTCGATCTCGCGCAGCACCTCGTCCGGGGTCGGCAGCGCGGCGCTCTCCGCGGCCACGGCCCGGGTCCGCTCCGCGTAGCGGGGGTCGTCGAGGATCTCGCGGCAGCCCGCGACGATCACCTCGTCCGGGTCCTGTCCCGCCGGCGGCCGGTTGCGGTCCACCAGCAACGCGGCGCCGAAGCCGCTGACGGCCTCCGCGACGGCCTTGCCGTAGCCGTTGTCGGGGACGATCAGCTGGGGCACTCCCGCGTTGATCAGCGTCATGGCCGTGGTGGCGCCGCCGTGATGGACCGCGAGATCGCAGGTGGGGGCGACCACGTCCAGCGGGATCCAGCCGATGCGGACGTCCCCCAGCTGCTCGCCGTACCGCTCGGCCGCCTCGGGGAGCGCCGCGATCAGCACCTCGACCCCCGCCCCGGTCAGCTCGTCCACCAGCCGGCGCAGCGAGGCGCCGGGCGTGTCCAGCAGCAGGTTGCGGGTGCCCGCGGTGATCAGCGCCCGGCGGCGGCCCTCGGGGCGGGTGTACATCCACGGCTCGACCCGGCGCTGGCTCACCCGGGGCACCCAGCGCATCGACCGCGCGGCGGGAGCGCCGGGCGGGCGCAGCGACGGCGGACACAGGTCGATGAAGAGGTCGGGCGCCGGCAGCTCGCCCAGTCCGAGGCGCTCCAGCTGCGGCTGGAGCTCCGCCACCGCCGTGCGGTCCCGGCGCGCCATCGGGGCGATGTGCCAGATGTGGCGCACGTAGGGCACCTTGAGCCGGGCGGCGAGCACCCGCGGGACGTGGGACAGGCCGCCGACGACCAGGTCGGGGCTCCACTGCCGGGTCAGCTCCAGCAGCGCGTCGATGCGGACCGTCGCCGTCATGGCGTCCTGGCCGTAGCGCATGCGCTCGGGGGTGATGCAGACCGCGGGAAGCCCGACGGACTGTGCGGCCGCCATCAGCGGCTCGTCGGCTGCCAACAGGATCTCGTGGCCGGCGTTGCGGGCGGCGGCGGCGAGGGGGGCGACGCCGAAGACGGCCGCCTGGCTGCCACCGACGGTGAACAGTATTTTCATGGCTGTCGCACTTCTTCCGTTGGGGGATCGCAGGGGTCTGCGGGGTGCGGTGCGGGGCTCAGCCGGCCTGGGCCATCTCCATGACGTACCGGCCGTAGGAGGAGTGGGCGAGGCGGCTGCCGAGCCGGTAGCAGGACTCCCGGTCGATGTAGCCCATGCGCCAGGCGATCTCCTCCAGACAGGCGATGCGCACGCCCTGGCGGTGCTCCAGGACCTGGACGTAGTCCCCGGCCTCCATGAGCGCGTCGTGGGTTCCGGTGTCCAGCCAGACGAAGCCGCGGCCGAGCGGGATCAACTGGGCCTCGCCGCGCTCCAGATAGACGCGGTTGAGGTCGGTGATCTCCAGCTCGCCGCGTTCGGAGGGCCGCAGCTGCCGGGCGATGTCCACGACCTGGTTGTCGTAGAGGTACAGCCCCGTGATCGCCATGTTGGTCTGCGGATCGGTGGGCTTCTCCTCCAGGGCGATGAGTCTGCCCTGCTCGTCGAGGGTGCCGACGCCGTAGCGCTCGGGATCGCGCACCGGGTAGCCGAACAGGACACAGCCCTTGATGTCCTGCGCGGCCCGCTGGAGCATGGGCCCGAACTCGTAGCCGTGGAAGATGTTGTCGCCCAGCACCAGGGCGACGGAGTCGTCCCCGATGTGGTCCGCTGAGACCAGGAACGCGTCGGCGAGCCCCCGGGGCTTGTCCTGCTCCGCGTAGGTCAGGGTGATCCCCAGCCAGGAGCCGTCGCCCAGCAGCCGCCGGAACATCTCCGAGTCCTCGGGCGTGGTGATGATCTCGATTTCGGTGATCCCCGCCAGCATGAGAGCCGAAAGCGGGTAGTAAATCATCGGCTTGTCGTAGACCGGGAGCATTTGCTTGGAGACCCCGAGAGTGATCGGATGGAGCCTCGTGCCATTGCCGCCGGCCAGGATGATGCCCTTCACCGTGGCGCCTCCTCAGTAACTTCGTGCCAAATCAGGCAGTGCCCGCACTTTATCGGCGTCGGCCACCCGGCCGAAAGGCTCCCCGGCGCCCTCCCCGTCGAATAGCGTCTTTGTTGACAGGCATGGGGCTGCTTACCCAGGCTGACGGCATACCGGTTCAGGCATGCGCATTTACTGTCGTCGTTTAGGTGGACCTGTGGAAATCGAAGATCTGACGCCCGTTCTCGAATCCGAGCAGAGGGCCGGTATCGGCATCATCGGATGCGCCGACATCGCCGTGCGCCGAGCCCTCCCCGCGATCCGCCGGTCCTCGTTCCGGCTGACGGCGATGGCGAGCCGCTCCCGGGAGAAGGCCGAGGCCGTGGCGGCCGCCGCCGGCTGTACGGCCGTCGAGGGCTACGAGCGGCTCCTGGAACTGCCCGGCATCGACGCGGTCTACATCCCGCTGCCGAACAGCGAGCACGCCAAGTGGGCGCAGCGGGCGCTGGAGGCGGGAAAGCACGTCCTGCTCGAGAAGCCCGCCGTGCCCGACGCGCGGACGGCCCGGGACCTCGTGGCGTTCGCCGAGGAGCGCGATCTGGTCGTCATGGAGAACTTCGCGTTCCTGCGGCACCCCCAGCACGAACAGGCGCGGGCCCTGGTGGCCGACGGGGCGATCGGCCGACTGCGCTCCTACCACGGCGCGTTCGGCATTCCGCCGACCGATCCACGCGGCATCAAGTACCAGGCGGACCTGGGCGGCGGGGCGCTGTGGGAGGTCGGCTGCTACCCGGTGCGCGCGGCTCAGGAATACCTCGGGCCGTCGGCACGGGTCCTGGGGGCCGGCCTGAAGTCGGATCCGGAGCTGGGCGTGGACGTCTCGGGGGCGGCCCTGCTGGGCGACGACGACGGCGTCGTCGCGAACTGCTCCTTCGGCCTGTCCCACGGCTACCGGTCGGCCTACGAGCTGTGGGGGAGCGAGGGGCGGCTGGTCCTGGAGTGGGCGTTCACGCCCTCGGTCGACGCCCGCCCGGTGCTGCGACTGCAGCAGAAGGACCGCGAGACGCAGATCCTCGCCCCCGCCTCTGACCAGTTCCTCGGCGTGTTCACCGCGTTCCACGACGCCGTGCGCGACCCGGCGGCGCGCGCCGGGCACCACCGCGACCTGGTGCGCCAGGCCGGGCTGATGGCCGGCATCCGCGCGCACGCCCTCGCCACGCAACCCCGGTGAGCGACGGCCGGGAAGGCCCGGCGGGCGACGGCCGGGAAGGCCGGGCGGGGGACGACGGGGAAGGCCCGGCGGGCGACGACGGGGAAGGCCCGGCGGGCGCCCCGGGAAACGGAGAACGGCGGTCGGCATCCCCACGCCGACCGCCGTTCTCCGCGCGCTACCGTCCGACCGGCGCAGCCGTGAGCGGGCGCGGCGGGCACTGTTCGTAGGTGGGCAGCAGGCCGGCCGCCGCCGCCTCGGCGAGCGTGGGCGCCGCGGCGTCCTTGTCCGAGCGGATCGGCGGTTCCTTCAGGTCCCACGGCAGGGCGAGGGCCGGGTCGAGCGCGTCGACGTCGATCATCGTCCCCGGCACGTACTCCTGCGAACAGAGGTAGCTCATGCAGGTGTCGTCCGTGAGGGCGAGGAAGGCGTGCCCGACCCCGTCGGGCAGGTACACGGCCGTCCCCGTCTGCGGGCTCTGCAGAGTGACGTCGTACTGCCCGAACGTCGGCGAGCCGACCCGCAGATCGACGGCGATGTCGAGGGCGCTGCCCCGCACGCACGTGACGAACTTGGCCTGGCCGGGCGGGACCTTGGTGCCGTGGATGCCCCGCAGGGTGTTGCGCCGGGACACCGAGTAGTTGACCTGGCGCACCGTGAACTCCCAGCCGCTTCCCGCCAGCAGGGCACTGGCCCGCACGGACTCGAAGAAGTGGCCCCGGCGGTCGCTCAGCGGCTCGGGTTCGACGCGGTAGGCGCCGGGGACCGTCATTTCCGTTATCAGCACCGCATACTCCTCGCCGGCTCAACCGGTGGCGGCCGGGGCGCCGGCCGCCCGGGCGATCCGCTGCCGCATGGAAGCGGTGTCGTTGGTGCGCGGGAACTCCTCGCGCGGGACGTCGACACCGAGGAAGGCGCACAGCGGCTCCCAGCCCTGCTGCACGTCGTAGACGAGGACGTCGTCCGCGCCCAGGACGCGCACCACCTCCTCGTTGTGCCGGTGGTAGACCTCGATGGCGTGGTCCTTGTCGGAGAACCGGCCGCCGAACAGCCCGTCCCACACCATCGCGCTGGTGACGCGGAACAGCCGGGCCTGTGGGCTGCCGGGCTCCGGCGGGTTCGCCGCGCTGCGCAGGGCGAACTGGTACAGCGTGTCGTGGGTGCTGCGGTACCAGCTCTCGGCGTCACGCACCGTGAGGATCACCTTGGCGTCCGGGAACGCCTCGCTGATCTGCCGGTAGTAGACGGCGCAGGGGCCGTCCACCGCGGAGCGGTAGCCGTCGAAGGCGGCCGCCCAGTCGGGGCGCTCGCCGTCGCAGACGATCCTCTCCCACCGCCGCAGCCGCTCTGCGTCGCCGACGATGTCGAACATGTGGAAGGAGGGGCCGAGACCGAGCCGGTCCAGGGCGGCCTTCAGTGAGGTCGTGCCGGTCCTGCCCAGACCGGCGTTGATGAGCTTGAGCACGATGCCGTCTCCTTCCTCAGCGCCAGGCCGCGGCTTCCTGGCGGGTGGCGACGTTCACCCGGTTCCAGAAATTGACCAGGCCGATGTGCATGACCAGGGCGCCGAGCTGCTCGTCGGTGTAGTACTGGGCGGACTTCTCCCAGACCTCGTCCGACGCCATGTCCTGCGGGTCGGTCATCAGCGTGACGGCCTCCGCCATCTCCAGCGCGCAGCGCTCGGCCTCGTCGAAGCAGGACTCGGTCCGCCAGCCGGCCACCCGCGCCAGCCGCTCGTCCGTCTTTCCCGCCTGCTCCGGGTCGTCCGAGAACGTGTAGGCGCGGCCGTTGATCTCGCTGACGCGCAGCCGGACGAGGTCGAGGGTGGTCTTCGGCACGCCCACCTTGCCGATGACCTCGGTCAGGTCGAGCAGGGGCTGCAGGGCGCCGGGAACGACCAGGGAGGGGTTGTCCATCCGTGGGGTCATCGGGTCTTCTCCTGTGCGGTATGCGGGAATGAGTCGGTGTGCTTGCGGCGGCCTCAGACCGGGATGCCCTCGATGACCGAGATCGGCGCGCTGGTGGGAACGGCCCGGGTGAGCTGGAAGCCGGCCTCGGCGAACAGCTCGGTGTACTGCGCGAGCGTGCGTTCCCGGGCGCCGAGCATCAGCATCAGCCAGAGGTCGATGGTGTTGCCGAGGTGCTTCTCGTTGTTCTCCGGGATCACGTACTCGATGACGAGCAGCTTCCCGCCGGGGGCGATCGCCCTGCGCGCGTTGCGCAGCGCGGTGACGGCGTCGGCCTCGGAGAAGTCGTGGATGATGTGCTTGAACACGTAGGCGTCGCCGCCTGCGGGCAGTTCGTCCAGGTAGCCGCCGTGCGCGATGGTGAACCGGTCGGCGACGCCGGCCGCCTCGAACAGCGCCGGGGAGTCGACGGTGGCGACCTTCGAGTCGTACAGCACCCCCTTGACGTCCGGCGCCTGCTTCAGGATGCCCGCCAGGAGGTTGCCGCGGCCGGCGATGACGTCCACGACCGTGCCGAACCCGGAGAAGTCGTAGGCGGCCAGGATCGGGTCGGTCTCCGAGGCCGAGAGCCCGCCGAACGCCTCGAAGAACACCCGGGCGTAGTCGGGGTCGGCGTGGAAGAAGTCCAGCGCGCCCATGCCGCGCAGCTTGGGCAGGTTGGCCTCGCCGCTCTCCACGGTGTCGAACAGGTGGCCCCACTCCTCCCACAGCGTGGGGTGCGACATCAGCAGGGCGAAGCCGCGCATCGAGTCCGGGGCGTCCTCTCGCAGGGCGCCGGACATCGGGGTGTTCGCGTAGCGGCCGTCCGCCCCGGCCGCGAAGACCCCGTGGCCGGCGAGCGCCCGCAGGAGGCGGTGGGTAGCCCCCGGGTCGGACCCGACGCGCGCCGCGATGTCCTCGGCCGACAGCGGGCTGTCGGCCAGCACGTCCGCGACGCCGAGCCGGGCCGCGACCGAAATCGCCTGGGTGATCACCGCGCCCTGCACGAGATGGAGCAGTGCGTATGCGTCTGACTGGTCACGAACCTCGGGCAGCACGGACATGCTTTTCCTTTCGGAGCGCCTTTTTTCGCGGATCCCAGACAATAGGTCGGCGATTCTCGAAACCGCAACTTCCGTATTCCCGCAATGACCTTCGGATGTTCAAGCGGGGAATTTGAGCGGTTGAACAGGGCCCGTCCAGCACCGCTCCAGCAAAATTCCGGCCCCCCTTGCCAAATTGTTCCGGCCCGGCTACGTCGAGGAGGCCCCGTTGCAGCACGACATTCCCACCCCGGTGGATTTCTGGTTCGATCCGACCTGCCCCTGGGCGTGGCTGACCTCCCGCTGGATCCTCGAGGTCGCCCGGCAACGGCCCCTGCGGCTGCGCTGGCACCTGATGAGCCTGACCGTGCTCAACGAGGGGCGCACCGACCTGCCCGAGCGCTGGCACCGGGACCTCGCCGTGCGGCTGGAGCCGGCGCGGGTGTGCGCCGCCGCCGAGCAGGCCCACGGCCCACAGGTGCTGGGCGCGCTGTACACCGAGCTCGGCACCCGCTTCCACCTGGAACGGGCGCCCAAGGAGCACGCCACCTACGCGGCTGCCCTGACCGCCGCGGGCCTCGACCCCGGCCTCGCCGACGCGGCCGGGGTCGACACCTACGACGGCGCGGTGCGCGCCTCGCACCACGACGGCATCGGCCGGGTCGGCGCGGACGTGGGCACCCCCGTCGTCGCGGTCGGGGACGTGGCGTTCTTCGGCCCCGTGGTGACCCCCGCCCCGCGGGGCGAGGCCGCGACGCGGCTGTGGGACGGGGTGCTCGCCGTGGCGGCGACCGACGGGTTCTTCGAGCTCAAGCGCACCCGCACCCGGGACCCCCTCTTCACCTGAGGCGGGATCAGCGGGCCGCCGCGGCCACGGGGGCCGTCCAGTTCTCCGCCAGCCAGCTCTCCAACGTGACCAGGCCGGGCCGGGTGCGGCGCAGTTCCTCCAGGTCGGCGCGGTAACCGTCCCGCTCGAACCAGTCGAACATGTTGGCGAGGTCCGGGCGGGCGTTGCGCAGCGGCTCGATCGGCAGCTGCTGATAGCGGGTCGGGACGCCGCCCGCCGCCTCGAAGGCCGCCGCCATCTGCGGCCCCGTCAGGGCGTCGCCGGCGATCTCGACCACCCGGCCCAGCCAGGCCTGCGGGTCCTCGAAGGCGTCCGCGGCGAACACGCCGATGTCACCGGTCGCGATGAGCTGCACCGGGATCCGCGGATCCAGCCACATGGCCAGCACCAGCCCGTCCCCCACCGGACGCGGGGCGATGTCGAGCAGGATGTCGTGGAACATGACCGGCCGCAGCACCGTCGTCGGCAGGTCGAGGGTCCGCAGGTACTGCTCCACCCGGTGCTTGCTCTCGAAGTGCGGGACCCGGGTGTCGCGGTCCGCGCCGCCCACCGAGCTGTAGACGAAGTGCCGCACCCCGGCCCGCACCGCGGCGTCCGCCACCGCCCGGCCCTGCCGCTCCTCGGCCTCGACGCCACCCGGCCCCCGGAAGGTCTGGACGCTGAAGACCCCGTGGACGCCCCGCATCGCCGCCGTCAGCGACGCCTCGTCGTCCATGTCGCCGCGGACCAGGACCGCGCCCGCCTCCCGCAGCGCGCCCGCCTCGGCCTTGGCCGGGTCGCGGACCAGGGCGTGCACGGCGTGCCCGCGCCGCAGCAGTTCGCGGGCCACCGCCCCGCCCTGCCGACCGGTCCCGCCCAGCACCAGGATCGTTTCGTCAAGCGCCACTGTCTGTCTCCATGTCTCGTGCCCGCCGAAGACTCCTCCGGCGCGGCGATCGGATGCGACGGCCGCGGGGCGGCCGCCGCGCGTCGGGGGTCCCGCGCTACCAGGGGACGGGCCCCTCGTCCGCCAGGCACGCGCCCGACGGGCCGGACTCGTCCAGCAGGGCCAGCCGGACCACGATCTCGGCCCCTTCGGCGGGGGTGCGGTGGCCGCGGTGGTGGTTGATGTCCGTGGCCACCACGCCGGGCAGAGCCGCGTTGACCTTGACCGGCGTCCCCCGCAGCTCCTTGGCGTAGGCGACCGTGACCGCGTTCAGCGCGGTCTTCGACGACTGGTAGGCGATCATGTTCACGCCCGCCAGCGGGGAGCCCGGGTCCGCGTTCAGGGTCAGCGACCCCACGTGGCTGGACAGGTTGACGACCCGGCCGGCCGGGGAGCGGCGCAGCAGCGGCAGCATCGCGTGGGTCACGGTGACCACGCCGAAGACGTTGGTCTCGTAGACCTCCCGCAGGTCGGCCGCGGTCGCCTGGCTCGGGGCGCCGGTGAAGCCGCCCGCGGTGCCGGCGTTGTTCACCAGGATGTCCAGGCGTCCGTGGAGCCGTTCGATCTCGCGGGCGGCCTCGGCCGCCGAGGCAGGGTCGCTCACGTCGAGCCGCAGCGCCGACGCGGCGATGCCGTCGGCGGCCAGCGCGTCGGCGGCCTGCTTGCCGAGCCTCTCGTCGCGCGCGCCGACGACGACGACGATCCCCCGCTCGCCGAGCAGCCGCGCCGCGGCGAATCCGATGCCCTTGTTGGCGCCGGTGACGAGGGCGATCTTCTCGTCTGTCACGTCAGCTTCCTTTCTGCGACGGTAAGGTGCGCATTCGCCCCGGGAAGAAGGGAAAACCGACCCCGAAGACACCCGACGATATTGCTGCGGTGAGGACCGCGCACTCAAGCGTTCAGCGTCGTTCAATTGCGCCGACTCCACGGTCGAACGCCCACTGGGAGATCCCCGCAATTCCCGCATCGTTGCGGCCGGAGATAGCCCTGAGTAGCTTCACCATGGCCAACCATTGCCACAGCGCAGAGGGCCTCAAGAATGAAGACAACTGACGTCATCGTGGTCGGTGCGGGGCCGGTCGGCCTGATGCTGGCCGGAGAACTGCGCCTGGGCGGAGTGGACGTGGCCGTCTACGACAGGCTGCCCGCCCCGACCGAGGAGTCCCGGGCACTCGGCTTCAACCGGCGCACCGCCGAGTCACTGGACCAGCGCGGGCTGCTGCCCCGCCTGGGCGCGTTCCGCTGGGGCCCGATGGGCCACTTCGGCGGAGTCCGCTTCGACCTCGGCCTGCTCGACGAGGACCACAGCGGGGTGCTCGGCCTGTCCCAGGCCACGACGGAACAGGCGCTGGGCGGCTGGCTCGCCGAACTCGGCGTGCCGGTGCGTCGCGGTCACGAGGTGACCGGCCTGCGCGAGACGGCCGACGGCGTCGTGCTGTCCTTCACCGGTCCCGACGGCCCCCACGAGGCGACGGCCCGCTATGTGGCCGGCTGCGACGGCGCGGGCAGCACCGTGCGCGGGCTGGCCGGCATCCCCACCGCCGACTGGGAGCCCACCCGGGGCATGTACACCGCCGAGATCACCGGCGTCACCCCGCGCCCGCGGCCGATCGGCGAGCGGCTTCCCGGCGGCAGGATGGTGGTGTGCACCCCGCTGGGCGAGGGCCGCTGCCGGGTGGTCGTCCACGACCCGGCCCTGCCCGCCCGCCCGGAGCCGGGCGCGCTGACGTTCGCCGAGGTCGCCGACGCGTGGCGGCGACTGACGGGGGAGTCGATCGACGACGCGCGGTGCCTGTGGCTGTGGGCCTCGGGCAACTCCTCCGCGCTGGCGCGGGAGTACCGGCGCGGCCGGGTGCTGCTGGCGGGCGACGCCGCGCACGAGATCCCCCCGCTCGCCGCCTGGGGGCTGAGCGCCGGACTGCAGGACGCGGTGAACCTCGGCTGGAAGCTCGCGGCGACCGTCAGGGGTTCGGCCCCCGAAGGCCTGCTGGACACCTACCACGCCGAACGCCACCCCGTCGGGCGGCAGTTGATCCGCAACGCCCGGGCGGCCGCCAAGCTCTACCTCGGCGACGAGGCCATGGACCCGGTCCGCGAGGTCGTGGGCGAGCTGCTGACCCACAAGGACGCCGCC
>NZ_JBHVYK010000122.1:0-19695 GCF_042880855.1 Streptomyces sp. NPDC058291 | reverse complement strand
TCGTAGACGCCCTCGACCCCGCGTACGGCCTTCAGGACGTGTCCCAGATGCTTCGGGTCGCCCATCTCGAAGGTGAAGCGGGAGGTGGCCACCCGGTCGCGGGAGGTCTGGACGGCCGCGGACAGGATGTTGACGTGCTGGTCGGACAGAACGCGTGTGACGTCCGAGAGGAGGCGGGAACGGTCCAGGGCCTCCACCTGGATGGCGACCAGGAAGACCGAGGACTGCGTCGGCGCCCACTCGACGTCCAGGATGCGCTCCGGCTCCCGGGACAGCGACTCCACGTTGACGCAGTCGCTGCGGTGAACCGATACTCCGCTGCCCCGCGTGACGAAGCCGATGATCGGGTCGCCGGGGACGGGGGTGCAACAGCGGGCCAGCTTGACCCACACGTCGTCGACGCCCTTGACGACGACTCCCGGGTCCTGGTTGCTGCGCCGCTTGCGGCTGCGCGTCCGCGACGGGACCGACTCGTCCATCTCCTCGGTGGCCGCCTCCTCGCCGCCGAGGGCCTGCACCAGCTTCTGCACGACGTTCTGCGCGGCCACGTGGCCCTCGCCGATCGCCGCGTACAGCGAGGAGATGTCCGGGTAGCGCATCTCGTGCGCGAGGGTGACGAGGGAGTCGCCGGTGAGGATGCGCTGGATCGGCAGGTTCTGCTTGCGCATCGCGCGCGCGATGGCGTCCTTGCCCTGCTCGATGGCCTCGTCGCGGCGCTCCTTGGAGAACCAGGCCCGGATCTTGTTGCGGGCGCGCGGCGACTTGACGAAGTTCAGCCAGTCCCGGGACGGTCCCGCGCCGGCGGCCTTGGACGTGAAGACCTCCACCAGGTCGCCGTTGTCCAGGGTCGACTCCAGCGGCACCAGACGCCCGTTGACCCGGGCTCCTATCGTGCGGTGGCCGACCTCGGTGTGGACCGCGTACGAGAAGTCCACCGGCGTGGCGCCGGCCGGCAGAGCTATGACGTCGCCCTTGGGGGTGAAGACGAAGACCTCGTTGCGCGACAGGTCGAAGCGCAGGGACTCCAGGAACTCGCCGGGGTCCTCGGTCTCCTTCTGCCAGTCGAGGAGCTGGCGCAGCCACGCCATGTCGTTGAGGTGGTCGTCCTTGCCGGTGGTCCTCGGCTGGTCCGAGCGCACCTTGGAGGCGCCGGCGACGGCCTCCTGCTTGTACTTCCAGTGCGCGGCGATGCCGTACTCGGCGCGGCGGTGCATGTCGAACGTGCGGATCTGCAGTTCGACCGGCTTGCCGTTGGGTCCGATGACCGTCGTGTGCAGCGACTGGTACATGTTGAACTTGGGCATCGCGATGTAGTCCTTGAACCGGCCGGGGACCGGGTTCCATCGCGCGTGCACGGTGCCCAGGGCCGCGTAGCAGTCGCGGACGGTGTCCACGAGGACGCGGATGCCCACCAGGTCGTAGATCTCCGCGAAGTCGCGGCCGCGGACGATCATCTTCTGGTAGACGCTGTAGTAGTGCTTCGGGCGGCCGGTGACGGTCGCCTTGATGCGGGCGGACCGCAGGTCGGCCTGGACCTCGTCGGTCACTATGGCCAGGTACTCGTCACGCTTGGGCGCCCGCTCGGCCACCAGCCGGACGATCTCGTCGTACATCTTGGGGTAGAGGATCGCGAAGGCGAGGTCCTCCAGTTCCCACTTGATGGTGTTCATGCCCAGGCGGTGGGCGAGCGGCGCGTAGATCTCCAGCGTCTCGCGCGCCTTCTTCTCCTGCTTCTCGCGCTTGAGGTAGCGCATGGTGCGCATGTTGTGCAGCCGGTCGGCGAGCTTGATGACCAGGACGCGCGGGTCCTTGGCCATCGCGACGACCATCTTGCGCACGGTCTCGGCCTGCGCGGCCTCGCCGAACTTGACCTTGTCCAGCTTGGTGACGCCGTCGACCAGCAGGGCGACCTGGTCGCCGAAGTCGCGACGCAGGTCCTCCAGGCCGTACTCGGTGTCCTCCACGGTGTCGTGCAGCAGGCCCGCCATCAGCGTCGCCGGGTCCATGCCCAGCTCGGCGAGGATCGTCGTCACCGCGAGCGGGTGCGTGATGTAGGGGTCGCCGCTCTTGCGCTTCTGGCCGCGGTGCCAGCGCTCGGCGACCTGATAGGACTTCTCGATCTGGCGCAGCGTCGAGGTCTCGATCTTGGGGTCGTTGCTGCGCACTATCCGCAGCAGCGGCTCCAGGACCGGGTTGTAGGGGTTCTGGCGCTGGACGCCGAGCCGGGCGAGGCGGGCGCGGACGCGGTTGGAGGAGCCGGAGCGGGCGGGCGGCTGCGCGGCGGCGGGCCGGGCGGGCGGGGTGGCCGCAGCGGCCGAGGAGGGTTCGGGCGGGGCCGGCTTGGGGCGGGGCTGCTCGTCCGCCTTGTCGACGGGCGCGGAACGGTCGTGCTCGACCGGCCCGCGGCTGTCGTCCTGCGCGTGCGACGCGGGCGTGGCCGCGGGACCCGAGGCGGACTCGGGCTTGGCGGCGGTCAGGTGCTGGGCCTCGTCTGGCAAGAGGACTCCTCGTGCGCGATCCGGGTCCCCGGTCAGGCTCCGGAGCACCCATCGTAGCGATCCTGGGCTCCAGGATCGCCTTCAGGCCGGTGAGAGGGCCGTCGGCCGGGGAAACGCAAGGGGCGGGCGCCGGATTCCTCCGGTGCCCGCCCGCTCGCGTACGGCGCTGGTCAGATGGTCAGCAGTGACTCCACGGGAGCTGTGCCGAGGGCCGCCTCCAGCCGGGGCCGGCCGCTGAGGAAGCTCAGCTCCATCAGCACGGCGACGCCCGCGACCTCGGCGCCCGCCCGGTGGATGAGCTGGATCGACGCCTCGGCGGTGCCGCCGGTGGCCAGCACGTCGTCGACGATGAGCACCCGGTCGCCGGCGCTCAGGTCCTCGGCGTGCACCTCGATCTCGGCCGAGCCGTACTCCAGGTCGTAGGCCTGGGCGAGGGTCGCTCCGGGGAGCTTGCCCGCCTTGCGCACGGGGATGAAGCCGAGTCCGGCACGGACCGCGACCGGGGCGCCCAGGATGAAGCCCCGGGCCTCCAGACCGACGATCTTGGTCGCGCCGGTGCGGGCGGCGATCTCCGCGAAGGCGTCGGTGAGGGCGGTGAACGCCGCCGGGTCCGCCAGGAGCGGGGTGATGTCCTTGAACATCACGCCCGGCTCCGGGTAGTCGGCCACGTCACGGATGCGGCTGAGCAGCAGCTCCTTGATGTCGGTCACCTGCGCTTGCCCGACGGACGGCCGCGGCCGCGGCCACGGGACGAGGGCTGGTTTCGCGGTCCGACGACCGCCGGTGCGGCGTCCTCCGGCTCGTCGTCGTAGTCGTCGGCGCCGTGCGCCTCGGCCGGCTGGGGCTCGTTGCCGGTCTGGGCGCGCTTGGCCAGGACCCGCTTGCGCAGCGCCTTGACCTGCGGCTCGCGCTCCTTGAGGTCGGCGACGAGCGGGGTGGCGATGAAGATCGAGGAGTAGGCGCCCGCGGCGAGGCCGACGAACAGCGACAGCGAGATGTCGTTGAGCGTGCCCGCGCCGAGGAAGCCGCCGCCGATGAACAGCAGGCCCGCCACCGGCAGCAGGGCGACCACCGTGGTGTTGATCGAGCGGACCAGGGTGCCGTTGATCGAACGGTTGGCGATCTCGCTGTAGGTGAACCGGGTCTGCTTGGTGAGGTCCTTCGTCTGCTCCTTGAGGGAGTCGAAGACGACGACCGTGTCGTACAGCGAGTAACCGAGGATCGTGAGCAGACCGATCACCGTGCCGGGCGTGACCTCGAACCCGACGAGGGCGTAGATGCCGACCGTGATGGTGATGTCATGGATCAGGGCGACGAGCGCCGCGATGGCCATGCGCCACTCGAAGGCGATCGCCAGGTAGATCACGACCAGCACCATGAAGATCGCCAGGCCCTGCCAGGCCTTGTTGGCGATCTGGTCGCCCCAGCTGGGACCGACCAGTTCGGCGGTGATCGTCTCGGGGTCGGTCTTGAAGTCCTTGGCGAGCTCGGACTTGATCTCGTTGGACTGCTTGATGTCCATGCCGGCGATCTGGATGCGCAGCTTGCCGTCGCCCAGCTTCTGCACGACCGCGTCATGGCCGGACGCCGACTTCGCGTACTCCTCGGCCTGGGGAACGGAGACGCTCGTGCTCTTCGTGGTGAAGACGGCGCCGCCCTGGAAGTCGATGCCCATGTTCAGGCCGCGCACCGCCAGGCCGAGGACGGCCGTGATGGTGATCAGGATCGAGATGCCGTACCAGAGCTTGCGGTGGCCGATGAAGTCATAGCTGATCTCGCCACGGTGCAGTCGGGCGCCGAGGTTGCCGAGTTTCGACATCGATCACGCCTCCTTGGTCTCGACGGGGCCGGCGGCAGGACCGGAGGGACGGCGGGTGCGGCGGATCGGCGGTTTGGCGCCCAGGCCCTTCGGGTCCAGGCCGGACCACTTGTGGCCGCTCGCGAAGAACTTCCGCCGGGCGATGAGCGTCATCAGCGGCTTGGTGAAGAAGAAGACCACGACCACGTCGAGGACGGTGGTCAGGCCCAGCGTGAACGCGAAGCCCTGGACCTTGCCGACGGTGACGATGAACAGCACGGCGGCGGCGAGGAACGACACGAAGTCGGAGACCAGGATCGTGCGCCGGGCGCGCGGCCAGGCGCGTTCGACGGCCGGGCGCAGGGTGCGGCCTTCGCGGATCTCGTCCCGGACCCGTTCGAAGTACACGATGAACGAGTCCGCTGTGATGCCGATGGCCACGATGGCCCCGCAGACCGCCGGCAGGTTCAGCGCGAAGCCGATGGCCGGGCCGAGCAGCGCCATGAGGACGTAGGTGAGCGCGGCGGAGACCAGCAGCGAGGCGATCGCGATGAGCGCCAGGCCGCGGTAGAAGGCCACCAGGTAGATGACGACCAGGGCGAGGCCGATGGCGCCCGCGAGCAGACCGGCGTGCAGCTGGTCGCCGCCGAGGGCCGCGGTCACCGTGGTCACGCTCTGCTCGTCGAAGGAGAGCGGGAGGGCGCCGTAGGACAGCATGTTGGCGAGGCTCTGGGCCTCTTGCTGGCCGAAGCTGCCGGAGATCTGGGCCTGGCCGCCGGTGATCGCGTTCTGCACGTAGGGGCTGGAGACGACGTCGCCGTCGAGCACGATGGCGAACTCGTTCTGCGGCTGGGTGTTCTGCGCGAGCTGCCCGGTGATCGTGGCGAACTTCTTGGAGCCCTTGCCGGTGAAGGTCATGTTGACCTGCCAGCCGGCCGCGCCCTGGGTGTCGAAGACGGCCTGGGCCTTCTTGACGTCGGTGCCGTCGACGGAGGCGGGGCCGAGCAGGTACTTGTACCAGACCTTGTCGACCTCACCGCAGGCCACGGTCGCCTTGCCGGGCTTGACGCCCTCGCCGGCCTTGGTGCGGACCTCCTCCTTGGAGCAGTCCAGGGTCGCGTACTTGGCCTGCAGGGCGGCCTGCTCTGCGGTGGGGGCGCCGGCGCTCGCGGAGGCGGACGGCTTCGGGGAGGAGCTCGCCTTGGCGCCGGCGGAGGTCGACGGGGTGGCGTCGGCCTTCAGGGCGTCGGTGACGGCACGGCCCTGCGCGGTGGCCGAGGCCGACGGGGACGTCGAGGAGCTCGCCTTCTCCCCGGTGCCGGAGGCGCTCGCCGAAGGGCTCGCGGACGAGCCCGGTGACGGCGTGGCGGCGACGGGACCCGTGGCCTCCTGGGCCAGGACCGGACGGAAGTACAGCTTGGCGGGGGTGCCGACCTGGTCCCGAGCCTCCTGCGAGTTGGTGCCCTTGGGGATGTTGACGATGATGTTGCGGTCGCCCTGGGTCTGCACCTCCGCCTCGGAGACGCCCAGCCCGTTGACACGGCGGTTCATGATGTCGACCGCGGTGTTCATGTTGGCCTTGTTGATCGCGGATCCCTGGTCGGCCTTGGCCTCCAGCGTGATGCTGGTACCGCCGGCAAGGTCGATGCCGAGACGCGGAGTGGTGTGACCGGAGGCGAACATGCCTCCGGTGAGCCCCACGATGGCGATCAGGATCAGGGCCAGCGAGCGCCATGGCTTGCTCTGGGCACTCGCGCTCCGGCCCTTCTTAGGTGCTGCCACCTTCTCGTACTCCCTCTCGGGCCGCCTCGCGCCGGGTCAGCGCGGCGGCGGCCATGACATGGTGTCGGGATCCCCTGGCGAGATGCGCGCGCCCCGGCGCGCACGGGTGTGGCCGTGAACGCCGGGGACGGGGCTACTTCTTCGCGTCGGAGTCGCCGTCGGACTTCTTCGGCTCTTCGTCGGCATCGGCCTGCTCGGCCTCGGCGGACTTCTCCCGGACCTCGTCGGGTCCGTCCTTCTTGCCGAGGTCGACAACCTTCTCGTCGGAGGCGGCGGCAGCTTCGTCGGCGGAGTCGTCGGTGTCGGCGGACTCGGTGAGGGAGGAGGCGTCGTCCGGGACGATGTCGGTGTCGGACTTCAGGTCGTGCTCGACGCCGTGCACGATGCGGTTGTACTCGTCGTCGGTCAGGACGGCGCCGATCGCGTTCTTCGCGAAGAGCAGTTCCACGCCCGGCCCCGCGTCCAGGAGGAGCGTGTCGTCGTTGACCTCCTTGACCGTCGCGTACATGCCCCCGATGGTGCGGACACCGCTGCCGGGCTGCAGGTCGTTGCGCATGGCGGCCGCTTGCTGCTGCTTCTTCTTGGCCGACCGGGTCATCAGGAACATGGCCCCGATGAGCACGATGAACGGGAGGAGGGTCACAGGACTCACGGGTCGGAACTTCCTTCAATCGACCGCGACGGTTGAGCGGCCTGATGGATGGGGGTTGTCTGCTGCCAACGGCGGCATCGGCGGAGTCTAAGCGAGTCCGCGCGCAGGGAACAACGCTCAGCATGGCACCTGGGTTCCTCACCCGGCCAATGCCCCGGCCGCGGCCCCCGCGCCTCAGGCGCCGAACAGGTCCGGTTGTCCGCCGCCCAGGGCCTGGGGGCGCGTCGGGGTGAGCCCGAGGTGCGTCCACGCCGCCGGGGTCGCCACCCTTCCCCGGGGGGTACGGGCGAGCAGGCCCTCCCTGACCAGGAACGGTTCGGCGACCTCCTCGACGGTCTCGCGCTCCTCCCCCACCGCGACGGCCAGGGTGGACAGACCGACCGGCCCGCCGTCGAACAGCTTCAGCAGGGCCTCCAGGACCGCGCGGTCCAGGCGGTCCAGGCCGCGTTCGTCCACCTCGTAGACCTTCAGGGCCGCCGCCGCGATCTCCCGGGTGACGCTGCCGTCCGCCTTGACCTGCGCGTAGTCGCGCACCCGGCGCAGCAGACGGTTGGCGATGCGGGGGGTGCCGCGGGAGCGGCCTGCGATCTCGGCGGCGCCGGCGGGGTCGATCTCGACGTCGAGCAGGTCCGCCGAGCGGTGGATCACCCGCTGCAGCTCGCCGGGCTCGTAGAACTCCATGTGGGCGGTGAAGCCGAACCGGTCGCGCAGCGGGGGCGGCAGCAGGCCGGCGCGCGTGGTGGCGCCGACCAGGGTGAAGGGGGGCAGTTCCAGGGGGATGGCGGTGGCGCCGGGGCCCTTGCCGACGATGACGTCGACGCGGAAGTCCTCCATGGCCATGTACAGCATCTCCTCGGCGGGCCGGGACATGCGGTGGATCTCGTCGAGGAAGAGGACCTCGCCCTCCTGCAGGGAGGAGAGGATCGCCGCGAGATCGCCCGCGTGCTGGATGGCGGGACCGCTGGTGATGCGGATGGGTGCGCCCATCTCGGCGGCGATGATCATGGAGAGGGTGGTCTTGCCCAGGCCGGGCGCGCCGGAGAGGAGCACGTGGTCGGCGGTCGCGCCCCGCGCGCGTGCGGCGCGCAGGACGAGGTCGAGCTGTTCGCGGACCTTCTCCTGACCGATGAACTCGCCCAGGTCCTTGGGGCGCAGGGCGGCCTCGACGGCTTGGTCCTCCCCGTCGGCGACAGAGCCCACCAGTCGTTCCGCGGCGGGGTCGGCGAGCCGCTCGGGGGCGGTCTCGTCGCTCGTGTCGTCCCAGTTCACTGACGTTCTCCTAGCGGGCGCGGTTCAGGGTCTGCAGGGCGGCCTTCAGCAGCTGGCCCACCTGGGGCACGCCGTCGGCCGCCTCGGCCTGCGGGGTGACGGCGAGGACCGCCTCGTCGGCCTCGCGGGTCGCGTAGCCGAGGCCGATCAGGGCGGCGTGCAGCTGATCGCGCCAGCCGCTGGTGACCGGTGCGCCGACCGCGGGGGCGCCGACCGGCTCGCCCAGCCGGTCCTTGAGTTCGAGCAGCAGCTTCTGGGCGCCCTTCTTGCCGATGCCCGGCACCGCGATCAGCGCCTTCTCGTCGCCCGTGGCCACGGCTCGGCGCAGCGTGTCCGGGGCGTGGACCGCCAGCATGGCCTGGGCCAGCCGGGGGCCGACGCCGCTCGCGGTCTGCAGCAGTTCGAAGACCTGGCGTTCGTCGTCGTCCACGAAGCCGTACAGGGTCAGCGAGTCCTCCCGTACGACGAGGGAGGTGGCGAGCTTGGCCGGCCGGCCGAGCCGGAGTGTGGACAGCGTGTTCGGCGTGCACTGCAGGGCCATGCCCACGCCGCCCACCTCGACCACCGCGGAGTCGGGTGCGAGCGCGGCGACCGTGCCGCTGACGAAGGCGATCATGCCGTACGGCCTTTCGAAGTGATCGGGGGCCGGGTCGCGTGCAGGGCGACGGCCTGCTGGAGCCGGATCTGGGCGGGGGCGCGCCAGATGTGGCAGATGGCGAGCGCGAGGGCGTCGGCGGCGTCGGCCGGCTTGGGGGGCGCGGCGAGCCGCAGCAGGCGCGTGACCATCGCTCCGACCTGGGCCTTGTCGGCGCGCCCGCTGCCGGTGACGGCGGCCTTGACCTCGCTGGGGGTGTGCAGGGCGACGGGGATGCCGCGGCGGGCCGCGCACAGCATCGCGACGGCACTGGCCTGGGCGGTGCCCATGACGGTGCGGACGTTGTGCTGGCTGAACACCCGCTCCACGGCCACGTATTCGGGACGGTGCTCGTCCAGCCAGCGCTCGATGCCCTGCTCCACGGCGACCAGGCGCTGCCCCAACTCGGCGTCGGCGGGCGTGCGGACGACGCCCACGCCGAGCATGGTGAGGGGCCGGCCCGCGACGCCCTCGACGACTCCGACGCCGCATCGCGTCAGTCCGGGGTCCACACCCAGTACCCGCACGCACCCCTCCCCTTCGCCGCCGGACGTCGGCGCCGGGTGATCCCCGGCGGCTCGGTCCGATCTCTGACGTCGTCAGGCTATCCGCTGCCACCGACAACGCCGTCGGGCCGGTAGGACGTGTCCCACCGGCCCGACGGATCCGCTCAGTTCGCGGCGGTCCTAGGCGTCGACCTTCTCCATGACCTCGTCGCTGACGTCGAAGTTGGCGAAGACGTTCTGCACGTCGTCGCTGTCCTCCAGCGCGTCGATCAGCTTGAAGATCTTCCTCGCGCCGTCCTCGTCCAACTCGACCTGCATGGTGGGGACGAAGTTGGCGTCGGCGGAGTCGTAGTCGATGCCGGCCTCCTGGAGGGCCGTGCGGACCGCGACCAGGTCGGTGGCCTCGCTGAGCACCTCGAAGGACTCGCCGAGGTCGTTGACCTCCTCGGCGCCCGCGTCGAGCACCGCGCCCAGCACGTCGTCCTCGCTCAGTTCGCCCTTGGGGACGATCACGACGCCCTTGCGGTTGAAGAGGTACGACACGGATCCCGGGTCGGCCATGGAGCCGCCGTTGCGGGTCATGGCGACGCGCACGTCGGAGGCGGCGCGGTTGCGGTTGTCGGTGAGGCACTCGATGAGCACGGCGACGCCGTTCGGGCCGTAACCCTCGTACATGATCGTCTCGTAGTCGGCGCCGCCGGCTTCGAGACCTCCGCCGCGCTTGATCGCGGAGTCGATGTTCTTGTTCGGAACCGACGACTTCTTGGCCTTCTGCACGGCGTCGAACAGCGTCGGGTTGCCGTCCAGGTCGACGCCGCCCATCCGCGCCGCGACCTCGATGTTCTTGATCAGCTTCGCGAAGAGCTTGCCGCGCTTGGCGTCGATCACGGCCTTCTTGTGCTTCGTCGTAGCCCATTTAGAGTGGCCGGACATCTGCCTGTCTCCTTCGCGTAACCCGTCTCGTCCGAACTCCCCCCGACGTCGAGAGCCTGAGGGACCCCCGAATCCTACAAGGACTCGGCCGCCCGGTTCGCGCGGACCATGTCGACGAACAGGGAGTGCACACGGTGGTCGCCGGTCAGCTCCGGGTGGAACGACGTGGCGAGCGCGTTGCCCTGACGGACCGCGACGATGTGACCGCCGTGCTCGGCGAGCACCTCGGCCGCCGCGCCGACGGACTCCACCCAGGGCGCGCGGATGAACACGCCCTCGACGGGAGCGCCGGCGACGCCCTGGACGTCCACCGCCGCCTCGAAGGACTCGTTCTGCCGCCCGAAGGCGTTGCGCCGCACGATCATGTCGATGCCGCCGACGGTCTCCTGGCCCGAGCGCGGGTCGAGGATCTTGTCGGCGAGCATGATCAGGCCCGCGCAGGTGCCGTAGACCGGCATCCCGGCGCGCACCCGCGCGCGCAGGGGCTCCATCACGCCGAAGAGGACGGCCAGCTTGGAGATGGTCGTGGACTCGCCGCCGGGCAGGACGAGGCCGTCGATCCCGGCGAGTTCCTCGGGGCGCCGCACCGGCCTGGCCACGGCGTCGGCCGCGGCCAGGGCGACGAGGTGCTCCCGTACGTCGCCCTGGAGGGCCAGGACGCCGACGACGGGTGATTCGCTGCTCATGTCGGTGCTTACCAGCCGCGGTTGGCGTAGCGCTCGGCCTCGGGGAGGGTGTCGCAGTTGATGCCGACCATGGCCTCGCCGAGGTTGCGGGACGCGTCCGCGATGATCTTCGGGTCGTCGTAGAAGGTGGTGGCCTTCACGATGGCGGCGGCGCGCTTGGCCGGGTCGCCGGACTTGAAGATGCCCGAGCCGACGAAGACGCCCTCGGCGCCGAGCTGGCGCATCAGCGCCGCGTCGGCCGGAGTGGCCACGCCGCCCGCGGAGAACAGCACGACGGGCAGCTTGCCGAGCGCGGCGACCTCCTTGACGAGCTCGTAGGGGGCGCGCAGGTCCTTGGCGGCCGCGTACAGCTCGTTGTTGTCGAAGCCGCGCAGGCGGGCGATCTCGTTCTTGATCTGCCGCAGGTGGCGGACGGCCTCGACGACGTTGCCGGTGCCGGCCTCGCCCTTGGAGCGGATCATCGCGGCGCCCTCGGCGATCCGGCGCAGGGCCTCGCCCAGGTTGGTGGCGCCACACACGAACGGCGTCGTGAACGCGAACTTGTCGCTGTGGTTGACCTCGTCGGCCGGGGTGAGGACCTCGGACTCGTCGATGTAGTCCACGCCGAGCGACTGCAGCACCTGGGCCTCGACGAAGTGGCCGATGCGGGACTTGGCCATGACCGGGATCGACACGGCCTCGATGATGCCCTCGATCATGTCCGGGTCGGACATCCGGGCCACGCCGCCGTCCTTGCGGATGTCGGCCGGGACCCGCTCCAGCGCCATGACGGCGACGGCGCCCGCGTCCTCGGCGATCTTCGCCTGCTCCGGCGTGACGACGTCCATGATCACGCCGCCCTTGAGCTGCTCGGCCATGCCGCGCTTCACGCGCGCGGTGCCGGTCTCGGGGGTCTGGTTTTCGGAGATCGTGCTGGACACGGGGTGACCTCACTCGCGGTAAAAGAGGATTTGTGCAGCACTGAGGTAACGCGAGTGGACCAGTCCACAGCAAGGGCCAATGGACAGCCGGTGGATCCTTTTTCCGTCAGCCCGCGCGGTCCACCAGGGCGGCCGGCGGTTCGTCGTCCATCTCGAAGGCCATCGGGAACGGGGCGTGGCCCGCCAGCCGGAACCAGCGGACCTTGCGGTGCTCGCGCAGCCTGCGGGCGGCGCCCACGGCGTCGTTGTGGAAGCGGCGGGCCATGGGGACCCGGCGGACGGCCTCCGTGAGCTCGCGGGCCGCCGCTTCTCCCCCCGGCGCGACGCGCACGCCCTCGACCTGCTGCGCGTCCGCGAAGACCGCCCGCAGGGCCTGGCTGAGGTCGCTCTCGGCGACCTCCCGCTGTTCCTCCTCGGCCTGCCGGGCGGCGTGCGCGGCCTCGTAGAGGACGATCGAGGCCGCCGGATCGAGAACCTTGGAGGTGGCCAGTTCCTGCGCCACGGAGGCCCGGCGCACCAGTTGGGCGTCGAGCGCCGCGCGGGCGGCGTCGATGCGGGCGTGCAGCCGGTCCAGCCGCCCCGCCGTCCAGCTCAGGTAGAGGCCGATCACGACGAGGACGACCAGGGTCCAGATCAGGGTTGCGGTCACGGGCGGCAAGGCTACCCGTGCGCCCCGCGCGCGTGCGTCGCCGGCCGGTGCGCCCCGCGGAGGACGGGCTCACCGTGCTCCTCACCGCGGCCCCGGGCGGTCAGTCCCGCGCCAGGCCGAGCCGGGAGCGCAGGCCCGTCGATCCCCGGTCGTCCTCGGCCGCCACCGCCGCCGCGCCGCCCGTCACCGTCTCGTAGACCGACAGGATGTCGGCGCCGACGGTCGACCAGTCGAAGCGCCGCACGTGCGCGCTGCCGCGCTCGCGCAGTTCGGCTCTGCGCGCGGGGTCGCCCAGCAGGCGCACCGCCGCCTCGGCCAGCGCGTCCGCGTCCTCGTTGGCGAACAGTTCGCCCGCCGCGCCCTGGTCGAGCACCTGGACGAAGGCGTCGAGGTCGGAGGCGAGCACCGGCGCCCCGGCCGACAGGGCCTCGACGAGGACGATGCCGAAGCTCTCCCCGCCGGTGTTGGGCGCGACGTAGAGGTCGACGCTGCGCAAGAAGCGCGCCTTGTCCTCGTCGCTGACCATGCCGAGGAACTCCACGCGCGGACGCAGCTCCCTGGGCAGGTTCGCCACCGCCTCCTTCTCGTCGCCGCGGCCGGCGACCAGCAGCCGGGCCCCCGGCCGCTCCGCGAAGATCCTCGGCAGCGCCTTCATCAGCACCGGAAGGCCCTTGCGGGGCTCGTCGATGCGGCCGACGAAGCCGATCGTGTCGCCCTGCCAGGCGGGGTTGGGCTCCGCCCGGGCGAAGAAGTCGACGTCGACGCCGTTGGGGATGACGACCGCGTCCCCGCCGAGGTGCTCCACCAGCGTGCGCCGGGCGTACTCGCTGACGGCGATCCGCGCGCTGATCTTCTCCAGGGCGGCCTGGAGGATCGAATAGGCGGCGATCATCGCGCGCGAGCGCGGATTGGACGTGTGGAAGGTGGCCACTATCGGCCCCGACGCCGCCCAGCAGGTCAGCAGCCCGAGAGAGGGCGAGGTCGGCTCGTGGATGTGGACGACGTCGAACGCGCCGTCGTGCAGCCAGCGCCGCACGCGCGCGGCGGACAGGAAGCCGAAGTTGAGGCGCGCCACGGAGCCGTTGTAGGGCACCGGGACGGCGCGGCCGGCCGAGACGACGTACGGGGGCAGCGGGGTGTCGTCGTCGGCGGGGGCGAGGACGGACACCTCGTGGCCGAGCCGGATGAAGTACTCGGCGAGGTCGCGGATGTGGAACTGGACGCCGCCGGGCACGTCCCAGGAGTAGGGGCAGACGATGCCGATTCTCACGTCGGTTCCCCGTCCGACGGGCGGGGTTCCAGGTCCGCGAGCCACAAACGCTGGAGCATGTGCCAGTCCTCCGGGTGATCGGCGATGCCGGTGGCGAAGGCGTCTGCCAGCGCCTGTGTCATGACAGACGTCTTCTCGGCCCGTGTACCTGTGGCGGGCGTCTCGATCGGGGGATGCACGCGGCCCTGCATGACCGGCGAGTCGTCATACCAGAGGGTGACGGGGAGCAGCAGCGCGCCGGTCTGCTGGGCGAGCAGGGCCGGGCCTGCGGGCATCCGGGTCCGGTCCCCGAAGAAGTCGACCTCCACGCCGGAGGCCGACAGGTCCCGCTCGGCGACCAGGCAGACCAGGCCGCCGTCGCGCAGCCGCCGGGCCAGGGTGCCGAACGCGGCGCCGCCGGTGTGCGGGAGCACCTCCATGCCGAGGCCCTCCCGGTAGGCCACGAACCGGTCGTACAGCGTCTCGGGCTTCAGGCGTTCGGCGACGGTGGTGAACGGCGTCTTCAACTCGGTGGTGACCCAGGCGCCGGCCAGGTCCCAGTTGGCCATGTGCGGCAGGGCCAGGACGACGCCCCGGCCTGAGGCGATGCCGTCCGTCAGATGGTGCAGGCCCTTGGGGGCGAAGCCGCCGCGGACGCGCTCGGCGCTCCAGGCCGGCAGCCGGAAGGACTCCATCCAGTACCGCAGGTAGGAGCGCATCCCCGCGCGCGAGAGCTCGGCCAGGCGCTCGGGGCTCGCGTCGGGCACCACCCGCGCGTAGTTGCCCTCCAGCCGGCGCACGCCCTTGCCGCGCCGCTTCCACACGAGGTCGGCGACGGTGCGGCCCAGCCGGACGGCGACGGGCTCGGGAAGCTTCTTGACGGTGCTCCAGCCGAGGCCGTACAGCGCGTCGGTCAGGCGCTCCTGGGCGCTCACTTCGCCGCCTCGCTCCCCTGGGCCTCGTGTCCCTCGGCTTCCCGCGCCGCGGCCGCCTCGGCCTCGGCCGACTCCCGCCGCACCGTCACGACGCGCTGGATCAGCGTGACCATGCTGCCGACGGCGACGATCCACAGCGCGATCGGCAGCAGCACCTGGATGCCCGGCACGCCGAAGCCGTGCAGGCCCGCGAGACCGGCGGCGACCAGGGAGATCACCAGGCGCTCCGCGCGCTCGACCAGGCCGTTCACCGCGACCGGCAGGCCGATCGACTCGCCGCGGGCCTTGGTGTACGACACCACCTGGCCGCTCGCCAGGCAGAAGATCGAGACGGCGCACAGCACGTTGTCGTCGCCGTTGCCCGCGTACCAGAGCGCGAAGCCGCCGAAGATCGCGCCGTCGGCGACCCGGTCCAGCGTGGAGTCCAGGAAGGCGCCCCACCGGCTGCTGCGGCCGAGCTGGCGGGCCATGTTGCCGTCGACGAGGTCGGAGAACACGAAGAGCGTGATCACGATCGTGCCCCAGAAGAACTCCCCCCTCGGGTAGAAGACCAGCGCGCCCGCCATCACGCCCGCGGTGCCGAGCAGCGTGACCGTGTCGGGGCTCACGCCCCTGCGGATGAGAAACGCGGCGAACGGTGTGAGGACACGCGTGAAGAATGCACGCGCGTACTTGTTCAGCATGGCCTTCCCGAGGGTTCGGTGTGGCCGCGCGGCCCCTGCTGGCCACCGGCTGGCCCATCGTAGCCACGCGCGCGTGTGTGCGACGGTCGGGCACCGGCCCCCGTGTCCCGCCCGGCCGGCGTCCGCGGCACGGGCGGGTCGCGTCCGTCGTATGGACGAGCGGTGACGGGAGTGGAAAGCTCGAAGGACCGCGGGCGTCGCCGGAGCCGCCATCGCACGCGGGGCCGCCGTGCCCGCGCCCCCAGTGACCTCACCGTGTACGGGAGGCAAGGAAATGGGCGACAAGGCGAACGCACACCCCGGAGCCGCCGGCAGGGCTACAGCGGCCGACCACCCCGCGTCCGTGCGGAATGTGGTGCTGGTCGGCCACAGCGGATCGGGCAAGACCACCTTGGTGGAGGCTCTCGCGCTCACGACGGGAGCGGTGAACCGGGCGGGCCGCGTGGAGGACGGCGGCACCGTCTCCGACTACGACGAGATCGAGCACCGGCAGCAGCGCTCGGTGCAGCTCTCCCTGGTGCCCGTCCCCTGGGACGGCATCAAGATCAACCTCCTCGACACCCCCGGATACGCCGACTTCGTCGGGGAGCTCAGGGCCGGTCTGCGCGCCGCGGACGCGGCCCTCTTCGTCGTCTCGGCGGCGGACGGCGTGGACGGCTCGACGCGCATGGTGTGGGAGGAGTGCGCGGCGGTCGGCATGCCCCGGGCGATCGTCGTCACGCATCTGGAAGCGGCCCGCGCGGACTTCGAGGAGATGACCCGCATCTGCGCGGAGGCCTTCGGCGGCGACGACCCGGACGCCGTGCTGCCGCTCTACCTGCCGCTGCGCGGGCCCGAGGGGCCCGACGGGCACGCGCCCGTGACGGGGCTGACCGGTCTGCTGTCGCGGACCCTGTTCGACTACTCCTCCGGCGAGCGCGAGGAGTCCCAGCCGGGCGAGGACCAGCTGCCCGGCCTGGAGGAGGCCCGCAACCGGCTGATCGAGGGGATCATCGCCGAGAGCGAGGACGAGACCCTCATGGACCGCTACCTCGGCGGCGAGCAGATCGACGTCAAGAGCCTCGTCGAGGACCTGGAGCGGGCCGTCGCGCGCGGCACGTTCTTCCCCGTGCTGCCGGCCGCCCCCGCCGCCGACGGCGCCCGGCAGGGCCTCGGCACGGTCGAGTTGCTGGAACTGGTCACCCGGGGGTTCCCGACGCCCCCGGAGCGCGAGGCGCCCCGCGTGACGACCGTCGACGGCGAGCCACGCGAGCTGAAGCGCTGCGACCCCGACGGCCCGCTGGTCGCGGAGGTCGTGAAGACCTCCTCCGACCCCTACGTCGGCCGGGTCTCGCTGGTGCGCGTCTTCTCCGGCACCCTGCGCCCCGACACCACCGTCCACGTCTCGGGCCACGGCCTCACCGACCGCGGCCACGAGGACCATGACGTCGACGAACGCGTCGGCGCGCTGTCCGCGCCCTTCGGCAAGCAGCAGCGGGCCCTGACGCACTGCATCGCGGGCGACCTGGCGTGCGTGGCGAAACTCGGCCGCGCGGAGACCGGCGACACCCTCTCCGCCAAGGACGACCCGCTGCTCATGGAGCCCTGGCAGATGCCCGACCCGCTGCTGCCGCTGGCCATCCAGGCGCACAGCAAGGCCGACGAGGACAAGCTCTCGCAAGGACTCGGCCGGCTGGTAGCCGAGGACCCCACGATGCGTCTGGAACAGAACCAGCACACCCATCAGGTGGTTCTGTGGTGCCTGGGCGAGGCCCACGCGGACGTGGCCCTGGAACGGCTGCGCTCGCGCTACGGCGTCCAGGTCGACGTCGTCGCGCACCAGGTCTCCCTGCGGGAGACGTTCGCGGCGCGGTCCGCGGGGCGCGGACGGCACGTGAAGCAGTCCGGGGGGCACGGGCAGTACGCCGTCTGCGAGATCGAGGTGGAGCCGCTGCCGGGCGGCTCGGGCGTCGAGTTCGTCGACAAGGTCGTCGGCGGCGCGGTGCCCCGCCAGTTCATCCCGTCCGTCGAGAAGGGCGTACGGGCGCAGGCGGCGAAGGGCGTGGTGGCCGGGCATCCGCTGGTCGACGTCCGGATCACCCTGCTCGACGGCAAGGCGCACTCGGTGGACTCCTCCGACGCGGCGTTCCAGACGGCCGGCGCGCTCGCGCTGCGCGAGGCGGCGGCCGACGCGAAGATCCATCTCCTGGAGCCGGTGGCCGAGGTGTCCGTCCTGGTCGGCGACGACTACGTGGGCGCCGTGATGAGCGATCTGTCGGGGCGGCGCGGCCGGGTGCTGGGCACCGAGCAGACCAGCGGCAACCGCACTCTCGTACGGGCCGAGGTGCCCGAGATCGAGATCGGCCGGTACGCCGTCGACCTGCGCTCGCTCTCGCACGGCACGGCGCGTTTCCACCGTGCGTACGCCCGGCACGAGCCGATGCCCGCCCAGGTCGCCGAGAAGCTCCACCAACAGGTCTAGGCCCGGCCGCGTTCGATGCGGGACCGTTCTCGAGTGACCCGTGCGGCACCGCGATGGAACGCTTCGTTCCGGTTCGGCGGGCGGCTTCGGCCGTCCGCCGACGGATGTCGGCGCCTGCGGATACGCTGATGACCTGATCAACAGGTGTGCGGAGTACGGAAGTCGGGAAGGCCGCAAGGGCGAGAGCAGCGGCGATCGGGGGCGGGAATGACCGTTGGCAGCGGTTACGCGGACATCTTCGGACCACAGGTGCCGCAGATGGGCGACGGCGGGCAGACGCCGACGTTCGGCCTGGCCTCGGCCGCCTACCGGGACGACCCGGTCGAGAACATCAAGAAGGCCGACAACGAATGGCACCAGACGGCCGTCACCGGCGGCCGCAAGTGGGCGAGGATCTTCCGGCCCAACCTCGGCGAGGCGTATGCGCAGGCGGTGATCGACCGCATGCTCGGCGTCGGACGCAAGCCGCTCATCCAGTCGTTCGGCAGCGATCCCCAGGCGGTCGTCGAGCACTGCCTGGCGGCCACCCGCATCCGCCGCGAACGCGACAAGAAGCTGACCGGCGTCATGCTGCTGTGCGGTGTGCTGTTCCTGCCCGGACTGCTGGTGTGGCTGCTGGTCTTCCAGCTGCGGGCGACGATGGGCAAGCTGGACGACAGGCGGATCTCCGGGGTGGGCACCGGTCTGCTCGTCGCGGTGGGCGCGCTCGCCGTCCTCTTCCTGGTCAAGATGCCCTTCGGCGGTGTCGTCGGCTGGTACGCGCGCGGTTGCGTCGTGGCGCCCGTGGCCGGCTGGTTCCTGGCCAAGCGGATCTGCGAGGGCACCGCGGTGGATCTGCGCGAGCGCTGGGACAGCCTGCTGTCGGGCGGAAGCGTCGGCGCGAAGGTCCCGGAGGCGGTGCCCACCAGCCCCAACCAGACGGCCGCCGAGCAGCTGCGTCAGTCGCTGGCCCGGCTCAGCGCCGAGCAGCAGTCCAACTCGGTCTTCTACGCCGGCCCGAAGGGCATACTCGGCATGGGCACGCGCTGGGGCGCGTGGCACCTCGCCGAGGAGCTGGTGCCGACCGACCCCAACAAGGGCGTCCACGAGTTCCGCAGTTGGACCGTCATACGGGCCATCCACGACCAGCTCAGCGTGCTCAACCGGCAGAGCCTGAAGACCGGCGGCTTCCCGCCGCCCTCGGTCCGGCACTGGATCGTCACGCCGGTCGGCGAGAACGCCAAGGCGGTCGCCCGGCCGGAGGGCACCGACGTCGAGGCGTACCAGGTCAAGCCGAGGGCCATAGAGGACATCTGCAACAACCAGCAGTTCGGCGGCGGCGACCGGCACTACCTGGGCGTCCAATGGCCGCTGTGGGACGGTCAGTTGATCATCACCATGCTGATCACGGTGACGGTGCTGCACGAGACGCTGCGCATCGAGGTCACCGGGCACGCCCTGGGCCCGGTCAACGGTCTGTTCACCACCAGGCCCGAGGCTCCCGTCAAGGAGGTCGCCAAGAGCGTCCGGTTCTGGGAGACACGGACGGTCAAGCTTCCGCTGGTCACCGCCGACGAGGTGGTCCGGGTCGCCGCGCGCGCCACGATCAGCTGGTATCCGCCGCTGCTGAAGTGGCTCGGCGGCGGCATCGGCCTGCCCGAGCCGTTCGGTCTGCGGCACGCCTGGGCCGATCAGCCCTGGCGCCACCGCTTCATGGCCGACGACGCGCTGCGGGCCGCCACTCCGGTGCTGCGGGTGGTGCACGCGGCGGCGCTCAAGGTGCTCAGGGAGCACGACGTGGACATCGAGAAGTTCAGCTCGCGCTCGTCGGCCCTCAGCGGCGCGGTGCAGGACGTGTCCCCGCGGAAGGCGGACACCTACGACGCGTGAGCCTTCGGCGGTCGGGCCGCGAGCGTGCGGGTGGGCGGGCGAGTGGGCGGGGGTGACCGGACCCGGGGGGGGGGGGCGCCCCCCCCCCCCCCCCCCCCCCCCCCCCCCCCCCCCCAACCCCCCCCCCCCCCCCCCCCCCCCCCCCCCCCCCCCCCCCCCCCCCCCCCCCCC
>NZ_JBHVYK010000121.1:17974-19997 GCF_042880855.1 Streptomyces sp. NPDC058291 | reverse complement strand
GCGCGTAGACGAAGACCGTGCGGCCCTCCACCGTGCCCCAGCCGGTGATCACACCGTCCGTGAACGGCTTCTTCGCCTCCAGGCCGAACCCGGTCGCCCGGTGCCGGCGCAACTGCTCGACCTCCTGGAAGGAACCCGGGTCCACCAGCAGCCCGATCCGCTCCCGGGCGGTCAGCTTGCCCTTGGCGTGCTGCGCCCGGGTCGCCTTCTCGCTCGGGCCGGCCAGCGCCCGGGCGCGGATCTCGTGCAGCTCGGCCACGCGGCCGCGCGCGCCCGAAGGCTCGGCGGCCACCTGGAGAACGTCATTGAGGACTGTCACTGTGCCTCCCTCCCTCGTGAGCGCGGCGGACTGTGCCCAGATTAACAAACCGCATGTGCGGTTCATAGGGGCGTGGTGGCGCGCACACATGAATCAGCCCTGGACAAAGCGCCTGCCGGCCTCGCGACCGGGCGCACGGGGCCCTATCGCCAGCAGTGCGGAGCGCGCCATTGCGTGGCGGCGCACTCGGGACTGCGCCACGACGGGGCGTCGGCGAACGGCTCCTGCGGGCGGCTCAGCGCCGCTCGCCCGGCCAGCACCGACCACAGCACGACGGCCACCGCGGCCAGTTCGTCATCGTCGGCCCGCCCGCGCTCGACCCGCAGCGCGAGGGGGGCGAGGCCCGCTTCGTCCATGTCCGCTCCTCCCGGTCCCGCCCACCGTGCGGCACCGCGCTACAGAGACGCTTCAATGCCGCTCGAGGCGCTCGGACAGGAGGCCTGAGCCGCCATGGGGCTGTGAGCTGGAGGAACGCTGGAGAATCGGCTGATCGTGCGCTGCCGCGCTCCCGGCCGCGGGCCGCCGGGGCGAACGTTCCCGCGCGGAGGCTCCGATTCCTCTGGAAACAAACCCGGTTGCCCTTTATTTTTTCCCCCCACAGCCCATCTCCGATCTGGTCCAGGGGGAGCGATGACTGCGAGCACGTTCCGGTTCGAAGGTCCGTCGATCGAGCAGGCAGCGGCACGGGCCGCTCAGTCGCCTTTCTATTGGTCGACGGCACTGCTCAACGGCCACCTGACCACGACGGTCCCCAGGGAGCTGGTGCACCGGGCAGCCGTCGCCGAGGTCATGCTCACCGGCTGGCAGCGGTTGAGCGACACCCACTTCGCGATGACCGCCCAGTGGCCGCGGGGCCACAGCTTCTTCACCACCGCGGACCGGACCCACCACGACCCGCTGATCGCCGCTGAAACGATCCGCCAGATCGGCGCCCTGCTCGCCCACGCCGAGTTCGGCGTGCCCATCGGCCACCAGTTCCTGCTGGAGGAGCTGGCCCTCACGGTGCATCCCGAGGAGATCCGGGTCGGCGGGGCGCCCGCCGCGCTGGACCTCGACGTCACCTGTACCGAGGTCAGGAAGCGCGGCACGCGACTGACCGGCATGACGTACGAGACGAAGGTGCTGCGCGAGGGGCGCCTCGCCGCGTCGGGACGGATCTCCTTCAGCACCATCGCTCCGGCCGTGTACCGGCGGCTGCGCCCGCAGCGCGTCTTCGACCCCGGGCACCGCGCCCTCGCGCTGACGGCTCCGGTGGCCCCGTCGACCGTGGGCCGCCTCTCGCCCACCGACGTGGTCCTCTCCCCCACCGGCGAGCCGGACCGCTGGCACCTGCGCATGGACACCCGCCACCCCGTCCTCTTCGACCACCAGGTCGACCACGTCCCGGGCATGGTGCTCCTGGAGGCCGCCCGCCAGGCGGCGACCGCGGTCCTGGGCAGACCCTCGATCCTGCCGCTCGGCCTGGACTGCGAGTTCCTGAAGTACGCGGAGCTGGACCTGCCCTGTCTGATCGACGCCCTGCGCCTGCCCAGGGTGGCGCCCGAGGACCCGGAGACGGTTCTGGTGACCGGCTGCCAGGACGGCCGGACCGTCTTCACCTCGACCGTGCGGGCCGCCCCGCTCGACTGACCGCGCGAAGGAGGGGCCGAGCGCGGACCTGCCCCTCCTCACCACGCCGGAGAGCCGCCACGCGCCCTCCGGTTC
>NZ_JBHVYK010000121.1:0-17879 GCF_042880855.1 Streptomyces sp. NPDC058291 | reverse complement strand
CG
The DNA here is from genome assembly GCF_042880855.1 of Streptomyces sp. NPDC058291. Taxonomy (NCBI): domain Bacteria; kingdom Bacillati; phylum Actinomycetota; class Actinomycetes; order Kitasatosporales; family Streptomycetaceae; genus Streptomyces; species Streptomyces sp. NPDC058291. The sequence goes on along the minus strand of NZ_JBHVYK010000121.1, from coordinate 17,877 downwards.
TTCAGGTGCGTGCCCTCGCGCCCCCGTCCGGGCAGCCGTTGCCGGGCGCGGCGGACGGCCACGCGCCCTCCGGTTCAGGTGCGTGCCCTCGCGCCCCCGTCCGGGCAGCCGTTGCCGGGCGCGGCGGACCACCCGCCGTCCTCGGACGGGCGCCCGCGCGGTACGCCCGTCCGGTCGTCATCCGGTGCGGGACCGCCCCGGGGCGCGCCGTGCCGTCCGGCGCTCGCCTACCGCGGGGCGGCGCCGAACGCCGCGAGGTGGTCCGCGGCCCACGTCCCGAAGGACCGGGCCGGCCGGCCGGTCAGCCGCAGGACGGTGTCCTCCACCCGCGCCTTGGCCCCCGCCCGCTGCCGCCGCGCCGCGGCCAGCAGCGCCTCGACGACGGCCGGGGGGTGACGCCTGCCCAGCAGGGCGCGCGCCTGGTCCGGGGACAGCTCCTCGAAGCGCAGGGGGGCGCCCAGCAGCCGGCCGAGCTGCGCCGTCTGCTCGACCGCGCTGATCGGCTCGGGCCCGGTCAGGGTGTGGACGCGCCCTTCGTGTCCGTCCTCGGTCAGTGCGCACACGGCCGCGGCGGCGACGTCGCGCGGGTCGACGCACGCGTTGCGCGACGTGCCGTACAGGGCGCGCACCACCCGCTCGGAGGCGATGGACGCAGCCCAGGACAGCGTGTTGGACATGAAGGCCCGCGGGCGCAGCAGCGTCCACGGCGTCCCGCAGCTCAGCAGCAGCTCCTCGTTGGCGCGCTGCCAGCGGGTGACGAGGTCGTGCGCGTCGTCGTCCGCGACGGCGGCCGCGGACACCTTGACCAGGTGGCGCACCCCGGCGGAGCGCGCGGCGCGCAGGAAGCGCGCGTCGTCGTCGCCGCCGACCCGGTTGGTGAGGAGGAACGCGCGGCTCACCCCGCGAAGAGCGCGGTCCAGTGAGCGCGGGTCGCCGTAGTCGCCGGCCACGATCTCGGCCCCGGGGGCCGCCGTCTGCACGCGGGCGGGGTCCCTGGCCATGACCCGCACCGGGAGGCCGTCGGGAAGCGCCCGCAGCACCTCCCGTCCGACGGTTCCGGTGGCGCCTGTCACGAGAATCACGGGTGTCCTCCTCCGCCGGCAGGGCACCGGAGTGCGAAGCGCTTGCTGCCCGACTCTTGAGGCGGCGCACCCCACCGGTTGTAAGATACAAACTGGGCGGTTTTTTGAGGAAGTCGGCCCTGGGCTCCGCTGACCGATGTGATCTCCAAGAACGGGAGGACCGCCAAGTGGTGAAGCAGGAGCGTGCGTTCCGCACGCGCAGGACCATCCTCAAGGCAGCGGCGAAGGTCTTCGAGGAGCGCGGCTACCAGGCCGCGACCATCTCCGAGATCCTCACCGCGGCCGGTGTGACCAAGGGAGCGCTGTACTTCCACTTCGAGTCGAAGGAACAGCTGGCCCAGGGTGTGCTCAACGAGCAGGACCAGCGGTTCGTGATCCCCGAGCGCGCCTACAAGCTGCAGGAGCTGGCGGACGCGGTGCTGCTGCACGCCTACCGCCTGCAGTCGGACCCGATGGTGCGCGCGGGCGTGCGGCTGAGCATGGACCAGCACGCGAAGGGCCTGGACCGCAGCGGCCCCTTCATGCGCTGGAGCTCCGTGTGCCGTGAGCTGCTGGAGAAGGCTCAGGCCCAGGGCGAGCTGCTGCCCCACGTCGTGCCCTCCGTGACCGCCGACATCGTGGTGAGCACCTTCGCGGGCGTGCAGTCCATGTCCCAGGTCGTCAGCGACTATCAGGACCTGCGGATGAGGACCTCCGCGCTGCTGCATCATCTGTTCCCCAGCATCGCCGGACCTTCCGTTCTCACCTCGCTGGATCTGTCCGAGTCGCGGGGCGAGGCGATCTACGAGGAGATCCGGCGGCGGCTGGACCGGCAGCCGGCGGCCGCCGTCAGCTGAATGCTCCCGCGCCCGTCATGGCCGGCTGCGGCACGGACCGGGCCGGCCGGGCGCCGAAGTACAGCTCGAGCGCCTCGTCCAGGCGGTCTCCGCCGGGAGCGCCGGCCCAGGCGATGTAGCCGTCGGGGCGTACCAGCAGCGCGTCGCACGCGACCTGGGGGGTGGGCTCGACACGGACGGTGCTCACCATCTGGGCCCAGTCGCGGGCCCGTTCGACGTGGCGGCCGTCGTCCTCGCCGAAGACGAGCACCAACGGTCTGCCGGCCCGCAGCAGCCCGATCACGTCCGTCCGGCCCTCACGCGTCTGCAGGGACAGGTTCTGCAGAAACCTTCCTTCCCAGGGCGAGGGCCGCTGCGTACGCCGGGGGAGGACCATGTCCTGACCGCTGATCAGGTCGCTGAGGTGCCGGCTGCCCCGGTCCGCCGCGACCAGTCCGGCGAACAGGGCGTGCAGGGCGTCGATCTCGGGTCCCGAACGCATCAGGGCGAGCTGGGCCCGCGTGTTGTCGATGACGCTGCGGGCGGCCGGCCGGCGCTCCGTGTCGTAGGTGTCGAGCAGGTCCTCCCCGGCGAATCCCCGCGCGACGAAGGCGAGTTTCCAGCCCAGGTTGAGGGCGTCCTGCACGCCGGTGCTCAGTCCGAGGGCGCCGACCGGGAAGTGCATGTGCGCCGCGTCGCCCGCCAGGAACACCCGCCCGTGGCGGTAGGAGTGGGCGAGCCGGGCGAAGTCGCTGAAGCGGCTGAGCCAGCGCGGCCGTCGGAAGGCGATCTCCTTCCCGGCGATCCGGGCGAGTTCGTCGCGCAGTTCTCGCGCGGTGGGCGGCAGATGGCGCCCGGGGTGGGGGCCGGAGCAGTCGAGGGTCTTGACGTGCGTGCCGGCGCCCGGGATGTCGCGGGCGACGATCCAACCGCGCGGGGTGCGGTGCCAGCCCGACGGCAGGTCGTCCGGGTCGTCCAGGGTCACGAGTGCGGCCAGTCCGGAGGTGGTGGCGGGGTAGGTCTGCGACGGGATGCCCGCCAGCTCCCGGACCGTGCTGCGGCCGCCGTCCGCGCCCACCAGGTAGCGGGCGGTGCACTCGACGCGTCCCGAGGGTCCTTCCGCCAGCACCCGGACGCCGTCCTGGTCCTGGCTCACCTCGGTCACGCGGTGCTCGCGCAGGACCCGTACGCCCGCGGCTCGCGCCCGCTGTTCGAACAGGCGCTCCAGCTCGGCCTGAGGGCGCTTCAGGATGGGGCCGGGCTCCGAGGCGGGGGCGGTGACGGACAGGCCGGGTATGCCGGCGAAGCGGAACGGGGCCTCGGTCTCGCCCGTCGCCGTGGCGGCCCGCGGGACGAGTTCGCTGAAATACCCGCGCCTGGCGAGTCCCTGCAGCGCCCTGGCGTGCAGCACCGAGGCCTTGGGACGTTCCGAGACGGACGCCTGCGCCTCCAGCAGGACGGTGCTGACCCCGTAGTCCCCCAGCTCGGCCGCCAGCAGCATGCCGACGGGGCCTCCCCCCACGATCACGACCTGGGCACGCAGACGACTGTTCACCGTAGGACCTCCCCTTGACCTCGATGTGCAGCGGCAGGGGTCCGGGGACACGGCAAAGGCCTGTCCGGCCTGGGAAGAAAGCACACGCTGTCACGCCCCTCCCCCTGCTGTGGCGTATGGCAGCCGACCGGTCGCCCGGCGAGCGGGGCGGCTGACGCCCAAGGAATATACCGATTGGACGGTTCTTTTCAAGACCCGCACAACGCCGTGCCCGAGGACCTGCCGCCGGGCGCTCCGGCGCCGATCATCTCCCTGCTCACCACGGGCCCCCGCAGCCGCAGCAGCGCAGGCCCGCGCGCTCTGCCGGCATCACCGCCGGGGTGCGGCCGCTCCTCGTGCGCCGCTCCCGAGCTGTAGTCACTCTCGAGGTCGCGGCCGCTCCCCCGACCACTCCCCGGTCGGTCCGCGCAGACGCACGCCCCCAGGCGGCGGGCGTGCGCCGGGAGCGTCATGCGGGCGTCCGGTCCCGTCACGGGGCCGGCGTCGTCGGCGCCGCGTCCGCCGCAGGATCGCCGGCCACGGGAGCGGGACGCACGCTCAGAGCCCCAGCCGCTTGCCCGGATCCCGCACCGCCGACGACAGCGGACCGCCCTCCGACCGCTCGGTCTTGCGTCCTTTGCGCCCCGGGGACAGGGTGCGCGGGTCGACGGCCTCCGCGGGCGCCCCGGTGGCGTACAGGCCCTCGGGGTCGGCGTCCCGGTCGTGCGGGAGCAGCCAGAACACCCGGCGGCGGAAGGTGCCCGACGAACGCGACGGCTTGGCCTGAGGCCCGAGCAGCGCGTAGCCGACCATGCGTCCGTCACGGTGGTAGGCGGGCTTTCCCCGCCTGGTCGGCAGCCGGTCCAGGCTCTGCCGGACGTAGTCGAGAGCAGCTATGTCCTCCAGCCAGACCAGTCCGGCCTCATGGAGGATCTCGTCCTCTCCGATGAGAGCGCTCATGCTGTCTCCTCGTCGGCCACCAGTCCGATACCCGGGTAGTACTTCCGCTGGTTGGACAGGATCATCTCCTTGGGCGAGGCCAGTCCCACGACCTCCCGAACCCTTGCCGCGAAGGCGCGGGACGAGACGGCCGGAGCTCCGTCATTCTGACACCAGGTCTTGTAGGCGGCGTACAGCTGCGCTTGTTCCGCCCGCAGCGGGGGCTCGATCCGGCACGACTCGCTCAGGAACCGGCCGGTGTGGTCCTCCGTCTCGGCATAAGCGGTCGTGGCGATCCGGACGCGCTCGGGGCCGGTGAGGTCGCGCTCCCCCGCCAGGTACCGGCGGGCGCCCGTGATCAGCCAGTTGAGGATGCCGGGCCCCTCCTCGGTGACGAGGACGTCCGCGAGGTTGTCGATCTTGCGGTCGTCGGAGACCACGCGCTCGAACGGGATGAGCCGCATCCGGCGCCAGAACGCGAAGCCTCCCGTGCCGACCTCGGGCCGGTGGTTGCCCAGCAGCCACAGTTTGTGGGTCGGCGCGAAGCTGAAGAAGTCCTGCCGCATCCGGCGGGCCTTGATGCGGTCCCCGCCGGTGAGCAGCTTCACGCGGGCCTCGTCGAAGCGGTCGCCGGGCTTGACCTCGCTGCACACGATGACGCGCCGGCCGTGCAGTTCCGCGAGGTCGGTGGGGTGGCCCTCGTAGGGGCGGGCCATCAGGAAGCCCGGCGGCGCCGCGTCGGCGTAGTCGCCCAGCAGCTTCATCAGGGCGTCCAGCAGCACCGACTTGCCGTTCTTGCCGGAGCCGAACAGGAAGGGCATGACCTGGCCGCCCACGTCCCCGGTGATGGAGTAGCCGAGCAGCAGGTGCAGGAAGTCGATCATCTCCGCGCCCTCGGGGCCGTCGCCGAAGGTGTCGGTGAGGAACCGGTGCCAGCGGGGCGTGGGTATCGGCTCGGGGGCCACGGTGGTGGACCGGGAGTGGAAGTCCTTGTTCGGATCGGGCGTGCGGATCGCGCCGGTCCGCAGGTCGACGATGCCCCCGGGGGTGCACAGCACGTAGGGGTCGGCGTCCAGCAGCGCGGCGGTGAGGACCATGCCGGGCGCCGACCTGGCCTGGGTGAGCATCGCGTTCATGCCGCTGGTGCTCAGGGCCCGTCTACGGTGCTGTTGCAGGGCGGCCGGGGTGAAGTGGCCGCGCGGGTCGGTCGTCGCCAGGGACTCGGCCAGGTCGCCGGCGGCCCACATCACGGTGTCGTCCTCGTCCACCCGCCAGCGTGCGCCGTCCCAGCGGAACCAGCCGAGGCCGGGGACATGCCGGTAGTCGCCGGCGTACAGCTTGACGAACAGCTTGGCGTTGCCGCGGTCGCTGAGGGTGTCCGGGAGCAGCCCGTCGGCGGTCACCTCGCCCTGTCCGGCCGCCTGCGGACCGGGCGTGCGGTGCTCCTGGCCGTTCGCGCCGTTCGCCGGGCGCCTCTGCTCGGGCTGGGCGTACAGGATCTGGGCGGCGACCGCCTGCGGATCGAAGAGGGTCTTGCCGTTGCCTGACGTCATCAGCGCCCTTCCGAGTACAGCGGTCGCAGCGTGCCGGCGTTCACGCCGCTGCGGATGATGGCTCCGGAGCGGCGCTGCCGGCCCGGACGGGCCAGCTCGGCCGTCTCGCGCAGCAGACGGTGCGCCTCGGCCTCGTCCAGCCGCCCGGCGGCCACCAGTCCCCCGGCGGTGTACGCGGCCCGGTTCAGCTTCTCGGAGAAGCCGGCGCCCTCGGGTGTGGCGGCGCAGGCGGCCACCTCGGCGAGTAACGCCGCCAGCAGGCGGCCTGCGCCGTCCTGGCCGCCCCCGGCCGCCTGGACGGCCTGTCGGGCCCGTGGCGGCACGGCGCCGGGCGGCGGGACGGCCGCGGACGGCAGATGCCCGGTCCGTTCGAGTTCCCGGGCGAGCCAGTCCGGCAGCGGGGCGGGCTCGCGGGCGGTCCCCACGCGCCGGTACGTCCCGGCCTCGGTCATGGTGCCGGGGGCCACGATGTATCCGCCGTGCGCCCGTACGTCGACCTGCCAGGCCAGCGCGCGGGCCCCCGACCCGGTGGAGCACTGCCAGCGGTGCCCCGGACGGGCCCTGTACCAGACGTGGAGGCCTCCCGAAGGGGTGCGGACCCGCAGGGTGGCGTCGTCGTCCGCCGGGCTGACGACGCCCCGAAGGGCGGCGAGGACGCCGATCGTGTGGAAGCCGTCGGCCAGTCCCGTCAGGTCGATGTCCGGGGAGATCTCGATGCCCGGCAGCAGCCGGTCGCGCTGCGGCAGCCGGCGTTCGTGGGCGTCGATGTCGAGGACGACCAGACCTGCGGGCCCGCAGGCGACCCCGACGCCCAGGCCCGGATGCGCGCCCCACCACTGCTCGATGCGGGCGTCGTCCAGGGTCGCGGCGTGGAAGCCGTGGCACCAGCGGCCGGCCGCGGCGCAGCCGCACCCCCGGTGCGTGTGTCCCGGCGTCCGGCAGGCGGCGCAGTTGCCCGCCGGAGTCTTGCGTCCCGGCGCGAGCGGATGGACGGGCCAGCCCCGGGTGGCGCACCACCGGGCAATGGCCAGCGACCATCCGACTAACGCCGGTCGTGGTGCATGACTGCGACACTCCCCCAGCTCAGAGGCCATCGCACCCCCCGTCAGCGACCCAAGCGACTGAGCAACGGGGACAGAGTAGCGAAGCGAGCGGGCGGCCAGCGGGCTTCTTCCAGTGGTCCAGCGACTGAAGCGCAGCCGCCGCAGCGACTCTGGCGTCTTGAGTCGCTCGTCCCGTGCTGAAGAAAACCGCAGGTCACAGCTCTGGAAAGCCAAAAAATAGCGACTGAAGCGACTCTAGGTCTCTATATATGACGCACACGCGCACACGCACACATGCGCGCTAGTGCCTTCATATACCCGGCCCTTGAGTCGCTTCAGTCGCTGATCTCTCCCATGCAAGGCCCTGACCTGCTACTTCACACCGGCGACCGAGAGCGACCGAAGCCCGGTTCGGTCGCTGGGCTTCAGTCGCTGGTCCCGTCCGCGCAATCCGGCCGCGGCGGCGGAAACGGTCCCCCGGTTCTCCGTGAGTCCGTCGACAGCGACTCAAGCGACCCTGTAGCGAACGTCCACGACCGCCCGTGCCTCGCCCGCCGGCCGGGTCCGGGACCGTCCCGGCTCGGGCTGCTCTTCGCCGAGGCCGACCGGCAGTCCGTCGAATCCGACGTCGCCCACCGCGTCCGTCCGAGCCCGGCGACGCCCGCGCGGCAGGCGTCACAGCAATTCGGGCGCGCTCTCCCGGACTTGGTCCTTGGCTGCCGGGTGATCCTCACCGTCGACCGGGGCGGCGGCCCGCAGCGCCGCTTCGACCCGGCGGTTGCCGGTCATGGACGCCGTGACGGCCGTCATCGCCAGGAGGAGGCCGGCGGCGGCGTAGAGCGGGGTGCGGATGTCGTAGGCGGTGGCCAGCCAGCCGCCGAGGAAGGCCCCGAAGGGGGCGGCGCACATGGCCAGCATGCGGGAGGTGGAGGCGACCCGTCCGATGAGGCGGGCCGGGACGATCGCCTGCCGCAGGGAGGGTCCGAGCACCATCGTGGCGCCCATGCCGGCCCCGCAGACGGCGAGCGCCAGCCCGGCCGCGTACGGGTCGGGGGCAGCGGCCAGGCCCAGGATGGCGAGCCCTTCGACAGCGGCCGTGCAGGTCAGTGCGGTGCCGGTGCCGAGGTGTCGGCCGAGGAAGGAGGCGATGCCCGCGCCGAGAAGGCCGCCGGTGGCCTCCGCCGTGAGGAGCAGACCGAAGCCGTGGGCGTCGATGCCCAGGCGGTCGTGCGCGAAGAGGGCGAGGACGGTCTCCACGGCGAGGAAGGCGATGTTGCCGACCGCCGGGCGCAGCGCGAGCCCGAGCAGCAACCGGTCCCGGAAGACGTACGAGGCCCCGGCCCGCGCCTGCCGAAGCAGCGACTCGCGGACCTCCGGCGCCGGCCGGGGCATGGCGGGCAGCGTCCGTACGAGCAGTGCGGAGAGCATGAAGGACACCGCGTCGGCGAGCAGCGGAACGGCCCGCCCGAGCGCGAGCAGCGCACTGCCCGCGGGCGGCCCCGCGAAGCCGGACATGGCGGTCTGGGCGCCGCGCAGGCGGGAGTTGGCGCGCTCCAGGAGTGCGGGGTCGCGGCGGAGCAGACCGGGCAGGTAGGCCGTGGCGGCCGTGTCGAAGAAGAGTCCGCCGAGGCCGAGCAGGAAGGCGACGATCGCGAGCAGCGGGATGCTCAGCACGTCGAGCGCGGCCGCGGCCGCGGGTATCGCGAGCAGCAACGCTCGCGCCGTGTCCGCGACCCACATCGTGCGCCGGTGGTCCCAGCGGTCCACCAGCGCGCCGCCGAGCACCCCGAAGAGCAGCCACGGCAGCGTCCCGGCGGCCGTGACGACGGCGAGCGCCATCGGATCCCGCGTCAACGTCAGCGCGATCAGCGGCAGCGCGGCATGTGACACCCCGTCACCGAGCGAGGACACCGTCTGCGCGGTCCACAGCCGTCCGAACCCGGTCGGCAACTTCCTGACGTCGGAGGTCACTTGGCGCTCCCCTCGGCCTGCTCGCGCGACGCCGGGTGGAACAGCGCGAAGACGAGGGACGCGTCCGGCAGCGACGGATCCGACAGTTCCCGGTACTCGTCCGCCAGTGCCTGCAACCGCGCTCCCAGCTCTGCGAACTGCTCGTCGGTGAGCCGCAGATGCGCCATCCGCACGTGCCGCTCGTCCACCGGCGACGCCTCCAGATCAGCCACGGCATGGCGCATCAGCACGTCCGGCCCGCCCTCGCCCGGATCCGGCAGCGCGATCGCCCGCGCGGCCATCGCGTAGTACCGCTCGGTGACGCCCCGCACCTTCCGCGTCCGCACCACCTTCACCAGGCCGGCCCGCTCCAGCAGCCGTACGTGGTAGCTGGAACTCCCCTTCGCGAGGCCCACCCGCTCGGCGATCTGCGTGATCGTCGCGGGCTCGAAGCGGAGCACGGCCATGATCCGGTGACGCGTGAGACTGGAGACCGCGCGCAGCTGGTCTTCCGTGGTGACGTGAAGCGTCTCGGGGAGATCGTCGGTAGGCATGCGAGGAATGGTCAACGATTCTTGACCATTACGCAAGGGGGTTCGGGCGGACTCGCGGAAACTGCTGTCAACCTCGGGCGCGCACGCGCCCGGTACGCGCCCGGTACGCGCGCGTGGACGTCGCTCAGGACGCAGCGACCGCTGCTGGACGAGGGCACCAGCAGCTACGACGACGCCGGTCACTCCGGCCGTGCCGCCGTACTCGTCGACGACGCGCGTGAGAGCTTCTGCGCACGAGGCGGCGCGTACGAAGCCGACGCGCACGCGACGAAGCCGACGCGCACGACGCCCGCCACGCGCACACGCTCAATGCCGAGCCGTTCGTACGTGCCGTGCCGCGCCGTGCCGCGATCACACCGCGAACAAAAAACCGGGGTCCCGCCGGAAAACCGGCGGGACCCCGATGCCTCAAGGAAGGTGGCCTCGATGCCTGATGAAGGCTGGCCCCGATGCCTGATGAAGGCTGGCCCCGATGCCTGAGTGAGGGCCGTTCCAGCGGGCCGTATCAGCTGACGGCCTGCTTGACCAGCGCCGCGATCTGCTCCTCGACCTCGTCCGTCACCTCGGTCAGGGCGAAGCCGGTCGCCCACATGGAGCCCTGGTCCAGTTTGGCGGCGTCGTTGAAGCCGAGCGTCGCGTAGCGCGCCTTGAACTTCGCCGCGCTCTGGAAGAAGCAGACGACCTTGCCGTCCAGTGCGTAGGCGGGCATGCCGTACCAGAGCTTCGGCGCGAGCTGAGGAGCGCTGGCGGTGACGACGGCGTGGACCCGCTCGGCCATGACGCGGTCCGTGTCCTGCATCTCGGCGATCTTGGCGAGTACCTCCTGCTCCGCCAGCGCCTCCTTGTCCGCCCGTGAGCCGCGCCGCGCCGCGGCCTTCTGCTCCTTGGCGTGGTCCTTCATCGCGGCCCGTTCCTCGGCCGAGAAGCCCTCGTACGTGTCGCTCTTGGTGTTGCTCATGGTCTCTCCCGTAGCCCGTGGGTCACGAAGACCGACCCGCGCGCTCGGCCGAGCCCGGTCCCTTCGGCCAGTACAGCATCCGCCGACCGACAAGCCCTTGATTTCCACTGGAGACCCACTGGAACCCCAGGCCGGCCCGTACGCCGATGGTCGGAGGCTGCCGGCGGCATCGCCGCTGTGAACGTCATCCGTACCCATTCACCGCGGAGCGCGGGGCCCTAGAGGACCACGACAGTCCCGGGCGGAACCGGTCCCTCGCCCGCGTAGGTGTCGCCCAGTGGCGCGGTGAGGGTGTGGTCCTCGGTGAGCGTCAGGCTGGGCCAGGGGCCGGCGAGAGTGGCGTCGTCCAGGGTAATGCCGAGGTGGTCCAGTACCAGGGCGACCGCAGGCGCCGTCCCGCCGTCCTCGCCCTCGTGTGCGGCGAGCGCCGCTTCCACCCGGTCCCACCAGGGGCCGTGCGGTTCCGAGCGGGTGTGCTCCATGCCGGGCTCGAAGTACTCGACGCACGTGCCGTCACGCCAGTACTGGAAGACGTCGATCCCCTCGGTCGTCGCCAGGCTGTAGGTCTCGGTGCCCCGAGACAGCACCGCGAGCAGTTCTCCCCCGAAGCCGTTGCCGCCTTCCTCCTCGACGCAGAAGGCCCATTCGCCGATCCTCCCGGACCGCAGCAGGCAGACCGTCCCGTCGCCGGAGTCTCCCGAGACGAGATCCGAGGCCGTGTCCCAGTCGAGCAGGCGTGCCTGGTCCGGGTCCGCTCCGTAGCGGGTGAAGACCTCCTCGGGGCTCAGGCCGCGGGTGAAGGTGACGCACATCCAGGCCACCGCCCAGCTGTGCGCATCCATGTCCGTGCCTATCGTCATGTCGTGCCTCCGTCGTTCGCTTCGGTATCGCCCGGCGCAGTGAGCCGTCTCGAACTCAGAACGGCGACTTTCGGTAAGCAGCCTGCGCTGCGGTCGAAATCTGTTGCCGAGCTGCGCGAATGCCGGGGAGATGAACCACGGGGAACGCGCCGCGAAATGACCGTACCCGGTGGTCTACGCCATGGCGCCGACGTCAGATCAGCGCCGCGTGGCACGTATCGGCCAAAAACTGATGGCGAGAAATACTGCAACCGACGACAGACTGTTGAATCCCGGATTGTCGGCTGTACACCCGGGAGCACGCTCAGAGGCGCCCATTCGGGAGCGCGGCAGCCGCCAGCCAACAAGCCGGGAGCGGCGCGACCGGGCGCCCATGTCCGATGTGCGGGTCGTCGCCCGCGTACACCCGGGCCTGCCATCCATGGCCGCCCAGCCACTCCTCGAGGTCGTCACGGGCGGAGACCCACTCGGCGCCCTGCTCCTCGACCCGTTCGCGCACGAACCTGCCCTCCTCCTCGAGCATGGCCGCCTTGAGGTGCTCGAGCATGAGCCGGCTCCCCGGCGCGGACAGTTCGGTGAGACCGGCGACGAGCGACTCCCCGGCCGCACGGGTCAGGTACATCAGCAGGCCTTCGACCAACCAGACCGTAGGCTGCTGCGGGTCGAAACCCGCAGCTCGCAGGGATGCCTGCCAGTCCTCGCGCAGATCGGCGGCCACCCCGCGGCGCTCGCACGCCAAGGCCAGTCCAGAGTGGGCGAGGAGGGCGTTCTTGAACTGCGTCATCTCGGGCAGATCCACCTCGAACCACCGGGTCCCGGGCGGCAGCCCCAGGCGTACGGTACGGCCGTCCACTCCCGCGGCCAGCGTGACGACCTGGCGGATCCCTGAGCCGAGCGCGTCCAGGATCTCGTCGTCGAGGAACCGCGTACGCACCGCGAAGTACGTCGGGAAGCCGGCCGCGCTGTCGTGGGTCTGCTTGATCATCTCGGTGACCTCGGCCAGCACCGGGTCCTCCGCCAGCGCCGAGAGCATCACGGCGGCCAGCGGGTCCCCGAACAGCGCATCCGGACGTTCGCTTTCCAGTTGTCGCATCCAGGCGGTGAAGAGCGCGGTCCGCCCGACCCCGAGCGAAGGTGTCTTCAGCTCCACGATAAAATCCTCCTCAGACGAGGTCAATTCGACCAAAAAGTCAAGCCTCGTGAGTGGCCTGTTTGCCCTGAACACCTGTCGAAATCGCTGACTATTTCCTGGCTGGTGGAGCGCGAAAGGTGGCCGGAAGGCAGCCGACTCGTTCGCTTTCCGTGCCCCCGCTGCCCCTGAACATCTCAGCCCCAGTGGTTTCCCGGATCGAATTCCGCGGGACCGTGCGACTGCGATGGTAGCGCGCTCCGAGTTATCTCCTGCATTCCACCGGAGCGGGCCCTTACCGGAGGATGTGCGCATGCTGGATGACCTGGACCGCGCTCTGATCCACGCGCTGCACATCGACGGCCGCGCTCCCTTCCATCGGATGGCAGCCGCCCTCGGCGTCTCACCGCAGACCGTCGCCCGTCGCTACCGCCGGCTGCGCATCGAGGCCCCCGTCGTATCGCCCGGAGAGGGCGAGGGGGATGGTGCGCAACCGGCCCCGGTGGCCCGTACCACCGGCCTGGAGACTGCTTCGGTCCCACGAACGCTCAAGGCGGTGGGCCCGGTGCCCTCTCCGGGGCCGCCTTCTCGCCGGGGTGAGGCACACGACGAGCTGCCGCCCGGCTCGAAGGGCGGCGCCCTTCGAGCACCTGGGAGCCGGTGCGATGCAGCGAGGTCTTACGAGGAGGTGCCGGTTATGGCTGCCGGACCTCGCTGTGAGCGCGGGGTCTTCTCCCCCACCTTCTTGACCTCGATGGTGCGCGGGTCCACGGCTTCACCGGGCGCGCCCTCACGGTAGAGGCCGCCGGGGAGGCTGTCGCGGTCGTGCGGGAGGAGGAAGAAGACGCGGCGCTTGTACAGGCCGCTGTCGGGGTCGGGTTCGGCTTCGTCGTCGAGTTGGGCGTAGCCGACCATGCGTCCGTCGCGGGCGTAGGGGGGTTTGGTGTTGCGGCGCCGGGTCTTGTCGAGGGCCTGGCGGACGTAGTCGAGGTTCTCGGGGTCTTCCAGCCACACGACGTGTTCCTCGTGGGTGAGATCGCCCTCGGTCAGTAGCGAGCTCATGGCTGTCGCCCCTCCTTGTTCTGCGGGGCGGTGTGGCTTCCCGCCTCGTGGTCTGGTGAATCGCCCGCGGCTGGACGTGGCCCCGCCGGTCCATGGTAGGCCGGGCGGACAGGGGTGGGTAGGGGCCTCTGTGCCCGTGGGGGGCCGAGGGTGGTGTGCGGGGCTTGGTGTCGATTCATGACGGGGTTTCCAGCAGGGCGAGGCCCGGGTAGTACTTGCGGCCGTTGGATTTGATCATGTCTGCGGGTGAGGCGAGGCCGACTTCTTGCCGGACGCGGGTGGCGAAGGCTCGGGTTCCCGCGGGGCGGATGCCTTCACCCGCGCTGCACCATGCGGCGTAGGCGGTGTAGAGGAGGCCTTGTTCGACGCGCAGGTCGGGTTGGTTCTCGAGGTCGTTGGTACAGCATTCGCTGAGGAAGCGGCCGATGTGGTCTTCGGTGTTGGCGTAGGCGGTGGTGGCGATGCGCACGCGGTCGGGGCCTTCGAGGCTGTCACGGGTGGCGAGGTAGCGGCGAGCGCCTTCGATGAGCCACTGCAGGATGCCGGGGCCTTCGTCGCGGACGAGTTCGAAGGCCAGGTTGTCGATCTTGCGGTGGTCGGGGACGGTGCGCTCGAAGGGCAGCAGGCGGATGCGGCGCCAGAAGGCGAAGCCGCCTGTGGTGACTTCGGGCCGGTGGTTGCCGAGCAGCCACAGGTGGTGGGTGGGGGTGAAGGAGAAGTAGTCCTGGCGCATGCGGCGGGCTTTGATCTTGTCTCCGCCGGTCAGCAGCCGGACCCGGGCCTCGTCGAACTTGTCGTTGGGCTTGAGCTCGCTGCAGACGATGAGGCGGCGTCCGTGGAGTTCGGTGAGTTCGGTGGAGTGCTCGGAGAAGGAGCCGCGGTCCATGAGGAAGCCGGGCGGAGCGGCGTCGGCGTAGTCGCCCAGGATCTGGATCATGGTGTCCAGCAGGACGCTCTTGCCGTTCTTGCCGTGTCCGTGGAGGAACGGCAGTACCTGCGCGCCGACGTCGCCGGTGATGGAGTAGCCCAGCAGCAGGTGCAGGAAGTCGATCATTTCCTGGCCTTCGGCGTCGTCGCCGAAGGTGTCGTGCAGGAAGCGGTGCCAGCGCGGGGTCTCGGTGTGCTGGGGGGCGACGCTGGTGGCGCGCGAGTGGAAGTCGCGGGTGGGGTTCGGCTTGCGCAGCAGGCCGGTGTGCAGGTCGACGACGCCACCGGGGGTGCACAGGGCGTAGGGGTCGCCGTCGAGGTTGTCGGGGTCCAGGGAGAGGTCCGGGGACGCTTTGGCCTGGGTGAGGAGGGCTTTCATGCCGGTGGTCGACAGGGTCCGCTTTTTGTGGTGGAGGAGGTCGCGGTCGCTGAAGAGGCCGCGGGGGTCGCTGTCGGGCATGTCCTCGGCCATCTCGCCGGCGGCCCACAGGGCGGCCTTCTCGCCTCCGGTGCGCTTCCAGCGGTAGCCGTCCCAGCAGAACCAGCCGAGGCCCTCGACGTGGCGGAACTGGTCGCGGTAGAGCGCGACGAAGAGCTTGGCGTTGCCGCGGTCGGTGAGAGTGCTGGGCAGTGGCGCGGGCATGGCCCAGGAGGGCGGGGCCGACGGGGAGGTGTGCGCCTGGGCGGGCAGGGGGGTCGGCGGGGAGGCCGGCTGTTCGAGGTCCAGCATCTGCTGGGCGGCGGCGCTGGCGTCGAAGCGCGGCAACTCGGCGCTGCTCATGAACGTCCTTGGAGGTGGAACGGTCGGGCGGCCCCGGCGGTGAGGGCGTCGTCGATGATGCGTTCGTTGCGGGCGCTCTGCCAGGGGCGGGCGCGTTCGGCCACGTCGCTCAACAGGGTACGTGCGGTGTGTTCGTCGAGATGTCCGGCGGCTGCGAGTCCTCCGGCGGTGTAGCCGGCCTTGTTGAGTTTCTCGGTGAAGGCCGCGCCTTCGGGCGTGGCGGCGCACTCGGCCACGTCCAGGAGCAGAGGGTCCAGGACGGCCTGCCAGCCGGCCGTGGCGCGAGGCCGCCGGCTGCGGGGCACCGCAGGCCGGGGGCGGACCGGGGTCTGCTGGATCATGTGACCGGTCCTCACGAGTTCTTCGCCGAGCCATTCGGGCAGCGGCGCAGGCAGATGGGCAGGTCCTTCGCGCAGGTAGACGCCCTTGGCGGTGCGGGTGGTGGGGGCGACGATGTAGCCGCCGTCGGCTCGGACGTCGACCTGCCAGGCGAGGGCGACCTTGGAGCTGGAGCCGGTGGAGCAGCGGAACCGACTGGCGGGGTGGGGGTTGCGGTACCAGACGTGCAGTCCCCCCGAGGGGGTGCGCACGCGCAGAGTGTTCTCGTCTTCGGCCGGGTTGGGCCGGCGGCGCAGTGCGGCCAGGAGGGCGAGCGTGTCGAAGCCGGAGGCCAGCCCGTGCAGGTCGACGGAGTCATGGATGGCGATGCCCGGCAGCAGGCGGTCGCGGTCGGGGACCTGTGCGGAGTGCGCGTCGACGTCGATGACGATGAGGTCCGCTCCCCCGCAGGCGACGCCGACGCCCCAGGACGGTGTGGCGGACCACCACGCGTCGATGCGGGCGGTGTCGGTGGTCGCTGCGTGAAAGCCGTGACAGGGGCGGCCTGCGGGCAGGCAGGGGCACTGTGCAGGCGGGTGGTGGTCTTTCCGGCAGGCGTCGCAGTTGCCTGCGGGCGTCTTGCGGCCGCTCGCGAGGGGATGGACCGGCCAGCCCTGCAGGGCGCACCAGCGGGCCACGGCATGCGGCGTGGCTGGCCGCCCCGCTGTTGTGGGCTCTCTCGTCAGGCCGGGGCCGGGCACTCGTCGTCCTTCTGCCGGGGGTGTTCGTCCCTTCAGTCCTTCAGTCCCTGAGCAGCCGCTGACGTGGTGCCGCGCTGAGGCCAGGGACCCAAGGGACTGTAGGGACTGTGTTCCGGAAGAGAGTCTATGACCTGCGGGCTGGGGCGGGCGGCTGCTTGTCCGCGTGGCGGGCTGTCAGCTCTTCGGTCCCTCCGGTCCCTTGAAGGCCCTGCGGGCTGGTGTGGGGGCCGAGCAGCCCGCAGGGCGGAATGTCCCAAATGAGAGCGACTGAAGCGACGCGTGCCGGACAGAGGGCTACCGCTTCCCTCCCGACGCGGGGCGCGGGGCTGGCCCCGACGTGGGGCGGCGAACGGGTCTCCCGCAGGGACTCGGGGAGTGACCAGGGACGGAAGGAGCTCTGGACGGCGTTCGGTCCCTTCCTTCGGTCCCTGACTGTTTTCGCAGGTCAGAGCCACATCGAGGCATCGGAAAGGGACTGAAGGGACTGAAAGCGCCAATTATCAGCTAGCTAGCTATGTGTAGATAGATAATCAGTCCTTCATACGCGCCCGCGCATACACACACGCAGGACTGGCTCATAATGGGGGATTTGAGTCCCTTCAGTCCCTGATCTGGCACCCGTACCCCAGTTGACCTGCAGTTTTCCCAGGGACTGAACGACAGGGACCGAAGCAGACTCAGTCACTGCCCCCCAGTCCCCCAGTCCCGGCACTCGTCAGTCCCTTGACGGGCTCCCGTGACGGGGCATGAGCGATGCCGCCGCCGATCGGGGAAACCGCGTCAGCCTTCCCGGCTGGGGAGCATGGCCAGGGCCCGGGAGCGCTGTGCGACGAGACCGTCGTAGGTGCCGTCGCGCTCGGCCCAGCGGTGCGTGAGGACTTTCCCCACGAGGATCTCGTGGGGGGTGGGGTCCTGTGCGAGCAGGTGCATGACTTCGGTGGCGAAGTCGTCGAGCGGCAGCGCGTGCGGGTTCACCTCCTCCTGCCCTGCCGTGGCGACGGCCGGCGGGACGAGCTCGCCGACGCCGACGCCGGTGCCGTCCAGCTGCGCGCGCAGCGCCTCTGAGTAGGCGTGCACGGCGTCACGAAAGGAGGCGACGGAGAGACTGTCCGTCACGTCGACACCGAACGTGCCGAAGCCTTCTTCGGCGAGTTCGGAGAGGGCCTCCGGGCTGCGGGTGCCAACGGCCACGTCCCCGGCACAGGCAGGACTCCCGCCCGGCGGCAACCGCCGCGTGCCCGGCCTGCGCCGCGAGGAAGTCGCCCTGCTCGCCGGAATCAGTCCCGACTACTACCTGCGCCTGGAACGGGGCCGTGACAAGAACCCCTCCCCGCAGGTCCTCGGATCACTGGCGCGCGTCCTGCAACTCGACGACGTCGAACGGACGTATCTGCTCGGCCTCGCGACGGCACGCCTGAAGTCGCCGGGCCGCAAGCGGCCCGAGCACATGCCGCCACGGGCGCACGAACTGCTCGCCCACCTTCAGATCCCCGCCTTCGTCGAGGGGCGCGCGTTCGACGTCCTGGCCTCCATTCCTGGCCGTCGCGCGCTCCCCCCCCCATTACCTTTTTGGTTGCCCCGCAATGGGGCGCCCGGCCTTCGGAGTTGGCA
>NZ_JBHVYK010000120.1:0-20843 GCF_042880855.1 Streptomyces sp. NPDC058291 | reverse complement strand
GCCCGGTGGCGCGGCCCGGCCCGGCTGGGGCGGCCCGGCGGCGCGGCACCGCCCGGCGGTCCGGCGCGGCGCGGCGGTTCAGCCCCGCAGCACCAGTTCGCTCCACACCTGTTTGCCGCCGCTGACCGGCATGGTCCCCCAGGCGTCGGACATGGCCTCCACGAGGAGGATGCCGCGCCCGCCGGTGGCCTCCCAGCCGGGGTCGGTCGGCTTGACGGGGGTCCGCGGCGAGGCGTCGGTGACGGCGACGCGCAGCCGCCTGCCGATCAGGGTCAGGTCGAGCCGGACCGGGCCGCCGGTGTGCACCAGGGCGTTGGTGACGAGCTCCGAGACGACGAGCAGGGCGGTGTCCATCGCCGCCGCGGCGACGCCCCAGTCGCGCAGCGAGCGCCGGGTGAAGCGACGGGCGTGCCGGGCCGCCTCGGGCACCCGCCACACCGTCCAGCCCTCGCGCAGCGGTTTGACGGCCATGCCGTCGTAGCGCATGAGGAGCAGGGCCACGTCGTCGCCGCGGTGGGCGTCGCCGAGCAGGGCGTCGGCGACGAGTCCGAGGTGGGCGGGGTCCGACGCGGACAGGGTGCGGGCGAGCCGGCCCAGGCCGGTGTCGATGTCGAGGTCGGCGGACTCCACGAGCCCGTCCGTGGTCAGGGCGATGACCGCGCCGGGCGAGAGCCGCAGCGGCGTCATCGGGAACTCCGCCTGCGTCAGCACGCCGAGCGGCGGGCCGCCGTCGGTCTCGGCGACCTCGGTCGACCCGTCCGCGTGGCGCACGACGGGCGGCGGGTGTCCGGCCCGTACGCACCAGGCCGTGCCGTCCTCCAGCCCGACGTCGACGTAGCAGCAGGTGACGAAGAGGTCGGTCTCCAGTTCCAGCAGGAGCCGGTTGGCGTGGGACACGACGACGTCCGGCGGATGGCCCTCGGCCGCGTAGGCGCGCAGGGCGGTGCGCATCTGTCCCATGAGGGTGGCCGCGGCCGCGCTGTGGCCCTGGACGTCGCCGATGACGAGGGCCACACGGTGGTCGGGCAGCGGGATGACGTCGTACCAGTCGCCGCCGATCTCCAGGCCCGCGGTGGCGGGCAGATAGCGGGCGACGGCGACGGCGCCGGGCAGTTCCGGCAGCCGGCGCGGCAGCAGCTGGCGTTGCAGCATGGCGACGAGCTCGTGCTCGGCGTCGAAGGCGTGGGCGCGGGTCAGGGCCTGGCCGGCTAGGCCCGCGGAGGCGGTGAGCAGGGCGCGCTCGTCGGGCCCGAAGGTGTGCGGACGGTCCCAGCCGATGAGGCAGGCGCCCGTCGTGCGACCTCCCGCGGACAGCGGCAGGACGGCGAGACCGCCGGGGCCGACCCCGGCCAGGGCCGGTTCCAGGACGGTTCCCGCGGGCCAGATCCGGGCGCGGCCCTCGCGCAGGGCGGCGGCGAGGGTGGGCATGGCGCGCACCGACGCGTCCGGCCACTCGGTGCGCCACTCCAGCCGCCACAGCGCCGGCCAGGACTGCGGCTCGGGCGGGTCGAGGACGGTGACCACGAGCCGCTCGCCCTCCAGCTCGGCGAGCGCGATCCGGTCGGCCCGCAGCGGCTTGCGCAGGGCGGCGACGACGGCCTGGCTGACGTCGCGGACCGTGCCGGCGGTGGCGAGCGCGGCGGCCAGCCGCTGGACCCGGGCCACGTCGGTGACCTCGTCGCGCAGGGCGGAGGCGTCGGCGACGGTGCCCACCAGCCGGGCCGGCCGGCCGTCGCCGCCGGGCAGCAGCCGGCCGCGCAGCCGCAGCCACTTGGGCGGCCCGGCCGGCTGGAGCACGCGGAACTCCAGCTCGCGGTCGCCGATCGACATGTGGTCGGCCTCGACGACGGACATCAGCGACGGCAGGTCCTCCGGGACCGCGCGCCCGAGGAGGGTCTCCACCCGGCCGTCGAAGTCGGCCCGGGGCATCCGGAACAGTTCCAGGATCTCCTCGCCGACCTCGACCCGGCCGGTGTCCATGGCCAGGCTGAAGTCGCCCGCGCGCAGTTCCTCGCCCTCGGCGGGGGCGGCCGGGGCGGGGAAGGCGACGACCTCGGCGACCAGTTCCAGGCAGGCGCGGTCGTCGGGGCCGAAGCCCCCGGGACGCTCGCTGAGGGCGAGCAGACAGCCCGCGCCGTCCGGCAGGGGCAGGGCGGCCAGGTGGACGTCCCGGTCGGGCATCCGCCGCGACTGCGGGCACCGGGCGAGCTCCGCCGGGCCGAGCCACACCGGCCGTCCGCCGCGGTGGGCGTCGGCGGCGGGCGAGGGGCCGTCCAGCGGATAGCTCTCGCGCAGCCCGTAGAGGGTCCGCGGGACGCCGGCCGACTCGGCCAGGCAGAGCAGGTCGCCGCCGGCGCCGGGCGTGTAGACCGCGGCCAGGGACGCGCCCGCGAAGACGAGCGCCTGTTCGAGGGTGCGGCGCACGCGTTCCGGCGCCGCGAGATCGGCCGTGATCGTCTTGAGGGCGATTTCGGCACGCGAAGGTCCCGTTCTGCTCTCCGCGGCGCCCTCACTGACCACGACCGCCATTACAGCGCCATCGGAGTCCGCGCGCAGCCCCTGTGCCCGTTTCGGAGCGACGGGAGCGACGGGGACGGCCCGCGGACCGCGCTCGAACGGAGCCGAACAGGTCTTTACGCGTGCGTTCCGCACGGTGAGCTCGTGACAGACGTGACTGTCCGCGCACCCCCGCGGCTTGCGAGGCTCTTGCCGGGCCCACGGAGGGGGACGCATGGACAAGCGGTACGAGGTGTACGCACTGGCGGACACGCATTTCTACGAGACGCCCGACCGGCTGAACGCCGGCGGGACCGGGGCCGCTCCGCTGTACGACACGACACGCCGGCCGGTCCCCGAGGGCTGGACGTCGGCGCGGATCGGCGACTGGCTGACGCTGACGCCGCCGGCCGCGGACGGCTCCCCGGCGCACGGCCCGGCCCAGGGATGGAAGATCCACGCCTCGGCCACCCGGGCGAACGCGGAGCGGATCGCCGCGATCGTGTGGGACTACTGCGTCGCGCACCGCATCCCCTTCAAGTTCGTTCCCGGTCCGCACCTGCTGCACCTGCGCAACACCAAGTACGCGGGCCGCGACACCAGCGGCAAGTTCGTCACGGTCTACCCGGCGGACGAGGAGCAGCTGCACACCGTGCTGCGCGAGCTGGGCGCCCTGCTGGAGGGCTTCGAGGGCCCCTACATCCTCACCGACCTGCGCTGGCACGACGGCCCGCTCTACGTCCGTTACGGCGCGTTCGCGCGGATGTTCGTCGTCGACGACCGGGGCTCGCTGGTGCCGGCGGTGCGCGACGGCGACGGGACCCTCGTGCCGGACCGGCGGGCGCCGTCCTTCCAGGTGCCGCCGTGGGTGACGCTGCCGGCGTTCCTGGAGCCGCACCTGGCGGCCCGCAACACCACGACGGTGGGCGACCTGCCGTACCGCATCGAGAAGGCCCTGCACTTCTCCAACGGCGGCGGGGTGTACGCGGGCACCGACACCCGCGACGGGCGCAAGGTCGTGCTCAAGGAGGGCAGACCGCACGCGGGGCTGGCCTCGGACGGGGCGGACGCGATCGCCCGGCTGGAGCGCGAGAGGCGGGCGCTGGAGGCGGTGTCCGGCACCGGGGTGGTGCCCGAGGTGCGCGACTGGTTCCTGCTCGGCGACCATCGCTTCCTGGTGATGGACCTCGTGCCGGGACGGCCGCTGAACTCGTTCTTCGCCGAGCGGCACCCGCTGTTGTGCCCCGACCCGGATCCGGCGGCCGTCGCCGCGTACACGGAGTGGGCGGTGCGCGTCCACCGGGCGGTGGAGCGGGCGGTGGAGAAGGTGCACGCCCGCGGGATCGTCTTCAACGACCTGCACGTCTTCAACATCATGGTCGCGCCGGACGGGGAGTCGGTGCATCTGATCGACTTCGAGGCGGCCGCCCCCGTCGAGGAGAACGGCCGCCAGGTGGTGGCGCATCCGGGCTTCTTCGCCCCGCCCGACCGCCGGGGCGCCGACGTCGACCGGTACGCGCTGGCGTGCTTACGGCTCGCCCTGTTCCTGCCCGTCACCACCTTGTTCGTGGTCGACCGGGGCAAGGCGGCCCATCTGGCCGAGGTGATCGCCGGGCAGTTCCCCGACGTGCCGCGCGGGTTCCTGGAGGAGGCGGTCGCCGAGATCACCCGCGACGTCTCCCCGGACCCGCACGAGGGCACGTCCGTGAGGCCGCCGCGGTCGGCGCGCGTCGCGTCGGCGCCGGCCTTGCGGGTGGAGCCCGCCGACTGGCCGCACAGCCGTGACTCGATGGTCAAGGCGATCCTCGCCTCGGCCACCCCCGAGCGCGACGACCGGCTCTACCCGGGGGACGTCGCCCAGTTCTCCGACGGCGGCGGACTCGGCCTGGCGCACGGCGCGGCCGGCGTGCTGTACGCGCTCGGGGCCGTCGGCGCCGAACGCCACGACGAGGGCGAGCGCTGGCTCCTGGACCACACCGCGCCGCCGCCGACGGGCACCCCGCTCGGCCTCTACGACGGCCTCGCCGGCGTCGCCCACGTGCTGGAGCTGCTGGGGCACCGGCAGCGCGCGCTGGACCTGGTCGACGGAATCCTGCGCGAGCGGTGGCAGAACCTGTCCTCGGACCTGCACGGGGGCCTGGCCGGACTGGGCCTCGTGCTCGCCGACCTGGCGCGCCGGACCGGCGAGCCGGAGCTGCGCGCCCGGGCCGCCGAGGCCGCCGGCATCCTCGTGCGCCGGCTGTCCGAACCCGTGCCGGACGCGCCCCGGCGGCGGGCCGGGCTGCTGCGGGGAGCGAGCGGACCGGCGCTGTTCCTGCTCCGGCAGTACGAGGCGAGCGGCGACCGCGCGCTGCTGGAGGCGGCGGACGTCGCACTGCGCCGGGACCTGGCGGCCTGCGTGGAGCGCGAGGGAGGCTCGCTGGAGGTCGACGAGGGCTGGCGGACCCTGCCCTACCTCGGGGACGGCAGCGTGGGCGTCGGAGCGGTGCTCGACGACCGCCTGGCCCATGCGCCGGACGCCGCGGGCGCGTTCGAACGCGCCCGGGCCGGCGTCCTGACCGCCGCCACGTCCCGCTTCTACGCGCAGCCCGGCCTCTTCCAGGGCCGCGCCGGGATGATCCTGCACCTGGCCCGCACCACCGCCCCGGGCGCGACCCGGGCACGGCTGGACGAACAGATCGACGCGCTGGGCTGGTTCGCGATGCCCTACCAGGGTCAGCTCGCCTTCCCCGGACACCAGATGATGCGGCTGTCCATGGACCTCGGCACCGGCACCGCGGGCTGTCTCCTCGCCCTGGCCGCCGCCCTCGAACCGGACGGGCCGGGCGCCGGCGCCCATCTGCCGTTCCTTCCGCCGCCGCACCGGCGGCCCACCACACGCGGCTCCGCGGCAACGACGGAGACGTGACGCAACCCCGTCCCCACGGGACGAGACATCCAACCGACGAAAGGACACACCATGGCCCTTCTCGACCTGCAGACGATGGAATCCGACGAGTACAACGGCGGCGGCGGCAACAGCACCGTCAGCCTGCTGTCCTGTGTCAGCGCGGCGAGCGTCATCCTCTGTCTGTGACCCGCACGTCGTGCTGAAGGCCCCGGGCGGTCCGCTCCTCACGGAGAGGGCCGCCCGGGGTCCGACCGCCCCCGGAACCCCGAAGGAAGCACGGGAGCCAGATGCCGATGGACCGCACGACCGGTGAGCTGCTGGGCGCGGCCACCCGGCACAGCACCGGGCGCTGCGCCGCCCTGTGCCTGGTGAGCGTGGCGGCGACGGGCGCCGGTCTGCTGCTGCCCGCCGCCCTCGGCCGCACCCTGGACCTGCTGATAGCCCAGGCCCCCGCGACCCGCTGGGTGCTGTACTGCGCGGCCCTCGTCGCGCTGCTGACCCTGCTCGACGCCTGCGAGACCGTCCTCGGCGGCACCCTGGACGCCCGGACCACCGCCTTCCTGCGCCGCCGCGTCACCGGCCACGTCCTGGCCCTGGGCCCGCGCGCCGCCGACCGCTTCGGCGCCGGGGACCTCGTCGCGCGCGTCGTGGGCAACGCGGCCCAGGCCGGCGCCGCGCCCGGCGCCCGCGCCGCGCTGCTGGCCGCGCTCGCCGGACCCGTCGGCGCCGTGGTGGCGCTGGCCCTCGTCGACCCCTGGCTCGCGGCCGTCTTCCTGGCCGGGGCGCCGGTCCTGACGCTCCTGCTGCGCACCCTCGCCCGCGACACCTCGGCCTGCGTGTCGGACTACCAGCGGGCGCAGGGGCGGATCGCGGCCGCGCTCGCCGAGGCGGTCGCCGGGGCCCGTACGATCCGCGCCGCCGGCACCGCCGACCGCGACACGGCCCGCGTGCTGCGTCCGCTGCCCGAGCTGTCCCGGGCGGGCCTGCGCATGTGGCGGGTCCAGGGCCGGGCCGCCGCGCAGGCGGTCGCGGTGGCGCCGCTGCTGCACCTCGGGGTCGTCGCCGTGGCGGGCGTGCTGCTCACCCGGCATCGGCTGTCGGCGGGCGACGTGCTCGCCGCCTCGCGCTACGCGGTGCTCGCCACCGGCGTCGGCATGCTCGTCGGGCGGCTCTCGGGCCTGGTCCGGTCCCGCACCGCCGCCGCCCGCCTGGGCGAGATCCTGGACCAGCCGGCCCCCGTCCACGGCGACCTGCGGCTGCCGGCCGGCGGCCCCGGCCGACTGGAGCTGCGCGGGGTCACCGCCCGGCGCGGCGGGCGCACCGTGCTGGACGGCGTCGACCTGGTCGTGCCCGGCGGGACGACGCTGGCCCTGGTGGGCCGCTCCGGCTCCGGGAAGTCGCTGCTGGCCGCGCTGGCCGGCCGGCTCGCCGATCCGGACGCCGGGGAGGTGCTGCTGGACGGCGTGCCGCTGACCGCGCTCGCGCGGGCCGAACTGCGCGCGGCGATCGCCCAGGCCTTCGACCGCCCCGCCCTGCTGGGCACGACCGTCGAGGCCACGATCGCGCTCGGCCCGCCGGGCCGCGCCCCCTCCCCCGCCCGGATCCGGGAGGCCGCTCGCACCGCCCGCGCGGACGACTTCGTCCGCCGTCTGCCCGAGGGCTACGCCACCCGGTGCGCGCACGCCCCGCACTCCGGCGGCGAGGCCCAACGCCTGGGCCTGGCCCGCGCGTTCGCCCACGGCGGCCGGCTGCTCATCCTCGACGACGCCCTCTCCAGCCTCGACACGATCACCGAACGCCAGGTCACCGACGCCGTCTTCGGCAGCGCCACGACCGCCACCCGCCTCGTCGTGGCCCACCGCGCCGCCACGGCCGCCCGCGCCGACGCGGTGGCCTGGCTGGACGACGGGCGCGTGCGGGCGGTGGGGACGCACCGGGAGCTGTGGCGGACGGCCGGGTACCGGGCGGTGTTCGGCGCGGCGGCGGCCGGCGAGGCGCCACGATGAGCGGCGGGGGCCCGGACCCGCTCAGGACGCGGGGGCTGAGGTTCCTCAGGGCCCACCGGCGGGCGCTGGCGCGGCTGACGGCCTGGTCGGTGCTGGAGTCCGGGCAGACCTTCCTGCTCGGCTACGCCCTGGCGCGGGCCCTGGACGACGGCTTCCTGGCCGGCCGCGCGGGGGTGGGGCTCGGTTGGCTCGCACCGGCCGCGTTCGGGGTGCTGCTGGGCGCCTACGGGACCGGGCGGGTGTACGCCGCGGTCGCCGCGCTGGTCGAACCGCTGCGGGACCGGCTGGTCGTGCGGGTGGTGGAGCGCGGGGTGCGCGAGGCGGACGACGGGGCGCTGTCCGGGCTCACCCAGCAGGTGGAGATCGCCCGGGACACCTTCGCGGGCCTGGTGATGGTCTCGCGCTCGTTCGTGTTCACGTCCGCCGGCGCGCTGGCCGGGCTGTGCTCGCTCGCCCCGCCGCTGCTCCTCGCGGTCGCGCCCCCGCTCGTCGCGGGGGTGGCGCTGTTCGCGGTGACGCTGCGCCCGCTGGCCCGGCGGCAGGAGGCGTTCCTCGCCGCCGACGAGGCGCTGGCGGCGGACCTGGGCGCCGTCTGCCCCGGCCTGCGCGACGTCACGGCGGCCGGCGCGGAGGACCGGATCGCCGCGGACACCGGCGTCCTCGTCGACGCCGAGCTGCGGGCGGCCCGCGCCCTGGCCCGCTGGGGGGTGACCCGGGTGGCGTGCCTCGCCGTGGGCGGGCACCTGCCGCTGGTGCTGCTGTCGGCCGGCGCCCCCTGGCTCCTGGCGCACGGGGTCACCCCGGGTGCGCTGGTCGGCGCCTTCGCCTATGTCAGCCAGTCCCTGCTCCCGGCGCTGAGCGGCCTCGTCCACGGCCTGGGCACCAGCGGCTCCCGCCTGACGGTCGTGCTGCGCCGGCTGGCCCCGCCCGGCACGACCCCGCCCCGCCCGGCCGACGACACGGACCGGAGCGACCCGCCGTCCCCGGGGGCGGCCACGCCCCGGACGCCCCCCGCGCTGTCCCTGACCGGGCTCGCCTTCGCGTACGGTCCCGCCTCCGCACCCGTCGTCGACGACCTCACGCTCACCCTGCCCTCCGGGGCCCACCTGGCCGTCGTCGGCCCGAGCGGGGTCGGGAAGTCCACCCTGACGGCGCTGGTCGCAGGGCTCCTGGAACCGGTGCGCGGTGAAATCCGGATCTGCGGCCGGCGGGTGCCGGGGGCCGGCGCCGCCGCTCGACGCGTCCTCATCCCGCAGGAGGCGTACGTGTTCAGCGGCGCCCTGCGCGAGAACCTCACGCACCTGCGGCCGGATCCCGTGCCCGAGCGGGAGCTGCTCGCCGCCGCCGAGGCCGTCGGACTGGCCCCCCTGATCGACGCGCTGGGCGGCCTGGAGGCGGTGGTGGACCCGGCGGCGCTGTCGGCGGGCGAGCGCCAGCTCATCGCCCTCACGCGCGCGTACCTCTCGTCCGCCCCGCTGGCCCTGTTGGACGAGGCGACCTGCCATCTGGACCCGGAGGCGGAGGCGCGCGCCGAGCGGGCGTTCGCCGCCCGGCCGGGCGGCACCCTGGTCGTCGTGGCGCACCGCGTCAGCTCCGCCCGGCGCGCGGACCGGGTGCTGGTCATGGACGGGGCGCGCACGCTGTGCGCGACGCACGACGAGGTGATGCGCCGCTCCGCCCTCTACCGCGACCTCGTCGGCTCGTGGACGACCGACGGGGTCGACGAGACCGACGACGCGGACGTCATCGACGAGGCGGACGTCATCGAGGGCGCCGCAGGGATCGGGGAGGCCGGCGCGGCCGGGCCGGCCGAGCCGTCCGGGCCGTCCGGGCCGGCCGGGCCGGCCGGAGGGTCCGGGGGCCCTTCACAGCCAGCCCTGCCCCTGGGAGATGCGGATGGCGTCCACGCGGTTGCGGGCGCCGGTCTTCCGGGTGATCGCCGCCATGTAGTTGCGCACGGTCCCGTGGGACAGGTGCAGGCTCCCCGCGATCTCCGCGATGGAGGCGCCCTCGGCGGCGAGGGTTAACACGCTCAGTTCCCGACGGGTCAGCGGCATCTCCGCGGCCTTGAGGAAACCGAAGCCCAGCGAGTCGGTGACGAAACGTTCCCCCTGAGCGACCCGCCGGATGCCGCGCAGCAGTTCTTCCGGTGTGCCGGCCTTGTCGACGTAGCCGAGCGCCCCCGCCTCCAGTGCTCGCTTCAGCAGGCCCGGCCGGTTCGCGTCGGCGAGCACGAGCAGCCGCGGAGACGCCGGTCCGACGCCCCGCGGGCACAGGTCGCCCAGGGGCGGGATGCCATAGGTGTCGCAGCAGTCGAGGTCCGCCGCGCACACGTCCGGCCGCACCGCCCCGACGCGGCCGGCCGCGCCGCGCCACGGGACGTCGTCCACCCGCAGGTCCGGCTCCCTCGACAGCCACCGTGCGAGGACCGATCTGACCAGACATGCGTCGTGCACCAGAAGTACCCGGATCACTGCCGCCCCTTCGACTCGCCGTACGCAGGTTTCTCGGTGTTCAGCGCGTGCCCATTGTTCGGGTTCGCGGACCGTTCCTGAGCGCGAAGATCCGGCCATCGGGATGCGCGGGGGCGCACGCGGCGCGCTCGCATATCGATCCGCGCTTCGGCCCGGGGGGCATGATCAGGAGCCGCCGGGGTAAGAGGCGGCATTCGGCGGGCGGGCCGCTCGCCGTGCGCGTCGCGTCGCCAGGGGGCAGATTTGAGGCCTGACCCGCGCGGCGCCGGGCGAGGAGGTGGGCGCCGTGCCCGAGCAGACGTCCGGCCAGGCGCCGGCCGCCGCATGGGCCCCGGTCGGCCGACCGCTGCTCTCGCTGGCCCTGACGGCGATGATGGACGCCGTCGGGGCGCACTCCGGCGCGGTGTACCTGCGGCCGGAAGACGAGCCCGTGCTGGAGATGGCGGTGATGGCGGGCCTGCCGCGGTCCTTCGCGGCGCCCTGGGAGCGGGTGGGGCTGAGCGCGCCGATCCCGGTGGCGGAGGCGGTGCGCGAGCGGCGGCTGGTGTGGGTGGGCGGGCAGGAGGACATGGCCCGGCGCTATCCGAGGATCGCCGTCGTGCTGCCGTATCCGTTCGCGCTGGCCGCGCTCCCGGTGGCGACCGCGTCCCGGGTGTACGGCGCGGTCTTCCTCACCTGGCCCGGCTCCCATCCCTCGGAGCTGTCCGACCGCGAGCGCCGGGAGCTGACGTCGGCCTGCGAGCGGCTGGCGCTGCGGCTGGCGCGCGCGGCGGCGCGCAACCGCGCGGTGCCCGCCGAGGCGGATCTGCTGGAGGCGGGGCCGGCGGGCGGGGTCTCCGACACGCTGGGCTCGCTGGAGGCGGCCCGGATGGTGGCCCGGCTGCCGTACGGGATGTGCTCGCTGGATCTGCACGGGCGGGTGGGCTTCGCCAATGCCGCCGCGTCCGAGCTGCTGGGCGTCCCGGTGAGCGGGCTGCTCGGCTCGCAGCTGTGGGCGAGCGTGCCCTGGCTCAACGACCCCATGTACGAGGAGCGTTACCGAGCCGCGCTGATCAGTCAGGACGCCACCTCGTTCGTGGCGCTGCGACCGCCCTCCGAGTGGCTGTCGTTCCGGCTGTACCCGAGCACCACCGGGATCAGCGCCCGGATCAGCCGGGCCCGGGCCGTGTCGGAGATGCGCTCCTCCGATCCCCGCTCGGGGGACGCGCCGACCCGGCTCGTGTCGATGTCCCAGGCGCTCAGCATGGCCGGGGCGCTCACCGAGACGGTGAGCGTGCAGGACGTGGTGGGACTGGTCGCGGAGGAGATCGCGCCGGCGGTGGGCAGTCAGGCCCTGGCGCTGCTCGGCGCGCGGGCCGGCCGGCTGCACGTGCTCGGCCACCACGGGTATCCCGACCCGCGGACCGTGCAACGGTTCGACGGGATGGCGCTCAGCGCCCCGACCCCGGGCGCGCACGTCGTCGCCCACGGGGTCCCGGCGTTCTTCGACTCCCGGGAGCAGCTGGAGCGCCTGTACCCGGCCCGGCACACCTCGCCGGACGGCTTCGCCGCCTGGGCCTACCTGCCGTTGATCGCCTCCGGCCGCCCGGTGGGCGCCTGTGTGCTGGCCTACGCCGAACCGCGCCGGTTCTCCACGCACGAGCGCGCGGTGCTGGCCAGTCTGGCAGGGCTGATCGCACAGGCCCTGGACCGGGCGCTGCTGTACGACGTCAAGCACCAGCTCGCCCACGGACTGCAGGCGGCGCTGCTGCCGCCCTCACTGCCCTCGCTGGCCGGCCTGGAGGCGACCGCCCGCTACCTGCCCGCCAACCGCGGGATGGAGATCGGCGGCGACTTCTACGACCTGGTGCCCTCGCCCCCGCTCGCCGCCGCGGTGATCGGGGACGTGCAGGGGCACAACGTGACCGCCGCCGGTCTGATGGGCCAGCTCCGGACCGCCGTGCGCGCGTACACGACGGTCGGGCAGGAGCCGGGGGAGGTCATGCGCAGCACCAACCGGCTGCTGATCGACCTGGGCTCCGAGCTGCTCGCCAGCTGTCTGTACCTGCGCCTGGACCCGGCCCACGGCCGGGCGGTCATGGCGCGGGCGGGGCATCCCCCGCCACTGCTGCGCCGGCCGGACGGCCGGGTGCGCGTCCTGGACCTCGCGGGCGGCCCGCTGCTGGGCATCGACGACTCGGCGACGTATCCGACGACGGAGGTCGAACTGAGCGCCGGATGTGTTCTCGCCCTGTACACGGACGGGCTGATCGAGACGCCGGGGGTGGACATCGAGGACGCGGTCGCGGATCTGGGGCGGCGGCTCGGCGCGGCCGGGGACCGTCCGCTGGAGGAGGTGGCCGACGAGCTGGTGGGGCACTACGCGGCGGCGGAGGAGCGCATCGACGACGTGGCCCTGCTGTTGCTGCGGCCGCACGGGGACGGCTGAGGGCCGTCGCCCGGGCGCGCACACGAACGGTCCGGCCCCCGTCGGAGGGCCGGACCGTCGGGTCGACGTCGGGTCAGTGCGATTCCGTCACACCCGAGCCGTCTCCCTGCCCGTTGCCGGACTGGTTCTTGCCGTTGCCGGACTGGTTGTGGCCCTTGCCGGACTGGTTGCCGCCGTTGCCCGTGTCGGCACCGCCGTCGGCCGCCGCACCGCCGTCGGCCGCCGCACCGCCGTCGGCCGCCGCGCCGCCGCCCTGGACGGCCTCACCGGTCTGGTCGTCGATGCCGTCACCGTTCGCGTCCACCGCCCCGCCGGCCTGTCCGCCGCCGCCGACGGCGTCACCGGCGCCCGCGCCCGCTCCGCCGCCGAGGGTCGCGCCGACCGCTGCCAGCGCGGTGGTCACCGGCTGGAAGAAGGTCTCGCCGCCGGCGGTGCAGTCGCCGCTGCCCCCGGAGGTCAGGCCGACGGCCTGGCCGTCCTGGGTGAAGAGCGAGCCGCCGCTGTCACCGGGCTCGGCGCAGACGTTCGTCTGGATGAGGCCGGTTACCGTGCCCTCGGGGTAGTTGACCGTGGCGTCGAGGCCGAGGACCTGGCCGTCGTGCAGACCGGTGGTGCTGCCCATCCGGAACACCTGCGTGCCGACCGTGGCGTCGGCGGCCTGGCTGATCGCGACGGTCTGCTGACCCGTGTTGACCTCGCTGGGCGCCTGGGTTTTCGCGTCGTCGTACTTCACGAGCGCGAAGTCGCCGTCGCCGGGGAAGGTCGCCTGGTCGACCGTGGCGATCGGCTGGCCGTTCTGGGAGTCGGACCACTGCTTGGCCGCGACTCCGCAGTGACCGGCCGTCAGGAAGGCCGGGGAGCCGTCGCCCGCCGTCACGTTGAAGCCGAGGGAGCAGCGCGCCCCGCCGCCGAATATCGCGTCGCCGCCGGAGACCAGGGGCTTGAGGGTGCCGGGCGACTTCTGGAGTGTGGCCATGCCGGAGCCGAGGGTCTTGACGGCCGACTCGATCCGGTTCCACTTGTCGCCGGTGACCGTCGAGTCGGCGGTGACGAGGATCTTGTTCGCCTTCGGGTCGACGGCCCAGGAGGTGCCCGGGACGGTCGCCCTGGTCTTCAGCGTCTGTGCGGCCGCCTTGAGCGCGGCCGGGCTGTTCTGCACCTCACGGACCTTGGCGCCCGCCTTCTCGGCCTGCGCGACGACGTTGTTCTTGTCGCCGGAGACGTTCACGACGTTGACGACCAGCTGCTTGCCGGCGGAGTCGTAGTAGGAGCCGGCGAAGGCGTCGCCGAGCAGCTTCTGCAGCTGGGAGGCGAGGTCCGAGGCGTCGCCCGCCTTCAGGGTCTTCACCGAGGCGGTGGCGCCCGATCCGCCGTCCTGAGAGGCGTTGGCCTGGGGAAGCAGGATGGCCGCCGCTCCGAGCGCGGCCACACCGCCTGCCGCGACGATGGCCTTGCGCTTCGTAACTCGCTTGTGACTCAAAAAACTCGACCTCCTGGGGGACGGGGTCCGGCTGCCGGGGATCCGGCAGCTCCGTACAGCGGCGCCTGGTTGGCCATGGGTACGCAGCCGAGGCGCGGCGCGTTCAATCGCGTTTGCCAACTTCCTTTGCTCAACGATGAATCGGCCGGGGCGAGCGGATGGCCGCGCCGTCCGCGGAACCCTTCCGTCCGCGCAGGTCGAGGCCGTTGACGCCCGGGATCCGCGGGCCTTCGGGGCGTCGCCGACGGCGAGCTTGGACGTCGGCCTCGCGCACGAGCCCGCAGGGGCGAGGGATATGACCGTGTCGACACTTTCCGTGTCCGGTCCGGCACGTTCTGCCGATGATCCGGGGCGGAATCCCTGCTTCAGGGAATCTGCACAGCGAATGCCCAACCAGGTCACCGCGAGCGAGGGTTCTGCACATCTCGACGACGGCCGCGATGCCATACGGGCGAGAGTGTCCGTTTCGCCGAGAGCGCGCTCTGCGCTCATCCGAGCGAACCCGTCCCATGGTGTGAAGAAGTCGCCGACAAGACGTGGGCGCGCCTGCACCGTTCGACGCTCCTGTGACGTAAGTGCCCAGGTGAGACGAGGGATTGATTGGATGCGTCGGCCATGGACCTGCTTTGATCCATCGCATCGCAGGGCCGCAGCGGCTTCCCCGGAGCGGGAGGCCCGGACCCTGCGGTCGCGGCCGTCGTCTGTCCCCAGAGGGGGCCGCTCCCCCCTGATGAGATATCCATGTGAAGGGAAGTCCCCCCATGAACTCCACCCCCCAGGTTGAGACCGTCGAGATCTCCGACGCCGAGCTGGACAACGTCTCCGGCGGTCTGTCGCTGAACGCCGTCGGCACCGTCACCGGCCTGGTGGACGGCGTCGCCCCGGTCTCCGGCCTGGTCAACACGGTCGTCGGCACCGTCGAGGGTGTCACCGGCCTGAACACGGCCCCGGTCACCAACCTGGTCGCCGGTCTCTGATCGCGCCCTGTGTGACCCCTGCGAGTCCCGGAGCCCTCACCGGCTCCGGGACTCGTCGGCGTCCTGACACTCCTGGGGAAGTCCCGTGCAGTTCCGCCAACAGGCCCTCGCCAAGCTCCAGTCACCGGAGGAACTCGACCTGCCGGTGCGTTTCGCGCGCCCTCAGGGCTGGCTGGTGCTGACCGTGACCGTGGTCGTCGTCGCGGCCGCGTGCGTGTGGGCGGTGACCGGCTCGGTCGCCTCCACGGTGAGCGCGCCCGCCGTCCTCACCCATGGCGAGGGCAGCTACATCCTGCAGAGCCCGGTGGCCGGCCAGGTCACCGCGGTGCTCGCGAAGGAGGGCAGCCGCCTGCCCGCCGGGGCCCCCGTGTTGAAGGTGCGCACGGCGAACGGCGACACCGTGGTGCGGACGGTCGCCGCGGGCCGTGTCACCGCGCTCGCCGCCGCCATCGGGCAGATCGTCTCCACCGGCGCGAACGTCGCCGCCGTGGAGAAGGTCGCCCGCGCCGACGACCCGCTGTACGCGACGGTGTACGTGCCCGCGCAGAACGCGGCCTCCGTCCCGGTGGGCGCGCCCGTCGACCTGACCGTGCAGACCGTGCCCACCCAGGAGTTCGGCGTGCTGCGCGGCCATGTGAAGTCCGTGGACCGCGCCGCCCGGTCGGCACGGCAGATCTCCGCCTTCCTCGGCGACAGCCAGCTGGGCGAGCAGTTCACCGAGGACGGCCGCCCGGTCGCGGTGCTGGTGCGCCTGGACAGGTCCGCCACGACGAAGAGCGGCTACCGTTGGTCGTCGGCCCAGGGCCCGCCGTACGCCCTGACCTCCATGACGCTGGCCACGGGGTCGATCCGGCTGGCCGATCAGCGTCCCGTCGACTGGCTGCTGCCATGAGCACCGCCGAGCAGACCCGCGGCCGGCGCCGGGCCGCGCCGCCCCGGCGCACCGTCCCCAAGTCCCGGACGAAGACGGTCCGTACGCCCACCGTGCTCCAGATGGAGGCCGTGGAGTGCGGGGCGGCCTCGCTCGCCATGGTCCTCGGCCACTACGGCCGGCACGTCCCGCTGGAGGAGCTGCGCATCGCGTGCGGCGTCTCCCGCGACGGCTCGCGCGCCAGCAACCTGCTCAAGGCGGCCCGCGGTTACGGCCTGACGGCCAAGGGCATGCAGATGGACCTCGCGGCCCTCACCCAGGTGAAGTCGCCGGCGATCCTGTTCTGGGAGTTCAACCACTACGTCGTCTACGAGGGACTCGGCCGGCGGTTCGGCCGGCGGGGCGTGTTCGTCAACGACCCCGGCAAGGGCCGGCGGTTCGTGTCGATGGAGGACTTCGACGGCAGCTTCACCGGGGTCGTGCTGGTCCTGGAGCCGGGCGAGGGGTTCGAGCGGGGCGGCCGCAAGCCGGGTGTGCTGGGCGCGATGCCGGCCCGGCTGCGCGGCACCGCGGGCACGATGCCGGCGGCCGTGCTGGCGAGCCTGCTGCTGGTCCTGGTGGGCGCGGCGGTGCCGGCGCTCAGCCGGACCTACATCGACCTGTTCCTGATCGGCGGTCAGACCTCCCTGCTGGGCGTGCTGTTCGCGTCGATGGGCGCCTGTCTGGCGCTCACGGTCGCCCTCACCTGGCTGCAGCAGGCCAACCTGCACCATGGCCGGATCATCTCCTCGACCCTGTCCAGCGCCCGCTTCCTGCGCCATCTGCTGCGGCTGCCGGTGACCTTCTTCTCCCAGCGCAGCCCGGCCGACCTGGTGCAGCGCCTGCAGTCGAACGACGCGGTCGCCGAGACGCTGGCCCGCGACCTCGCCTCGGCGGGCGTGGACGCGGTGGTCGTCGTCCTCTACGCGTTCCTGCTCTACACCTACGACCCGCAGTTGACGTACGTCGGTGTCGGGGTGGCGCTGCTCAACGTCGTCGCCATGCGGATCGTCGTCCGCCTGCGCGCGACGCGGACGGCGAAGCTGCGCGCGGACAACGCCCGGCTGACCAACACGGCCTACACCGGGCTGCAGTTGATCGAGACGATGAAGGCGACCGGCGGCGAGGACGGCTACTTCCGCAAGTGGGCCGGGCAGCACGCCACCACGCTGGAGGAGCAGCAGCGGCTCGGGGTGCCGAGCGCCTGGCTGGGCGTGGTCGCGCCGACGCTCGCGACGCTCAACAGCGCGCTGATCCTGTGGATCGGCGGCATGCGGGCGGTCGAGGGCCATGTCTCGGTGGGCCTGCTGGTCGCCTTCCAGGCCCTGGTCACCCGCTTCACCGCTCCGCTGACCCGCCTGAACGGCGTCGCGGGCCGGATCCAGGACTTCGCGGCGGACGTGGCCCGGCTCAAGGACGTGGAGAACTTCCGCTCCGACCCGCTCTACGACCGCCGCACGGGCGCCGACTCCACCCGCCGGCTGCAGGGCCACGTCGAGCTGGAGAACATCGCCTTCGGCTACAGCCCGCTCGACAAGCCCCTGCTGACCGGCTTCGACCTGACCGTCGGGCCGGGGCGGCAGGTGGCGCTGGTCGGCGGCTCGGGCAGCGGCAAGTCCACGGTGTCCCGGCTGATCTCGGGCCTGTACACGCCCTGGGAGGGCGTCATCCGCATCGACGGGCAGCGCCTGGAGGACATCCCGCGCGGGGCGCTGGCCTCGTCCGTCTCCTTCGTCGACCAGGAGGTGTTCCTGTTCGAGGGGTCGGTGCGCGACAACGTGGCCCTGTGGGACCCCTCGATCCCCGACGACGCCGTCGTCGAGGCGCTGCGGGACGCGGCGCTCCACGACGTCGTCATGCGCCGGCCCGGCGGCATCCACAGCCGCGTCGAGCAGGACGGCCGCAACTTCTCCGGCGGGCAGCGTCAGCGCCTGGAGATCGCCCGGGCGCTGGTACGCCGGCCCAGCGTCCTCGTGCTGGACGAGGTGACCAGCGCCCTGGACGCGGAGACCGAGCAGACGGTGATGGACAACCTGCGCCGGCGCGGCTGTGCGTGCGTGGTGATCGCCCACCGGCTCAGCACGGTCCGCGACAGCGACGAGATCGTCGTGCTCCAGCACGGCACGGTCGTGGAGCGGGGCCGGCACGAGGAACTCGTGGCGCGCGGCGGTTCGTACGCGGCCCTGGTCAGGGAGCGATGAGATGACGGCCGTACCGGAGGGGGACGTCGTCCTCGCCGCGCTGGGACCACTGGGGTCGCGCATCGACTGCGCCGGCCACGGGCGCCTGGACCTGGAGGGTCCGCAGGTGCTGTGGCTGGTGGCGTCGGGCGCGCTCGACCTGTTCGCGGTGGACGCCGCGGAGCAGGGCCACTGGCACCATCTGGGCCGCCTGGAGGCCGGTTCCCTGCTGCTGGGGCCGGTGGCAGGGCCCCGGCACACGCTCGTCGCCCGCCCGTCGCGCGACTGCGTGGTGCACCGCGTCGGGCTGCGCGAGCTGTACCAGCCCGCGAGCACGCAGACCTGGTCCTACGACGAGTACGGCAACCCCCAGTACGTTCCGCCCACTTCGAGCCCCCTGGAGTACGCGCTGGCGCTCGGCGTCGGCCGCGGACTGTCGATCCTCTTCCAGGCCCCGATGGCCGCCGAGCGGGCCGCCGAGGACGGGGGCGCCCCCGTGCGCGTCGCCGCGGGCACGGGGGACGACGACGACGTGTTCTGGATGCAGGTGCCGCCGGGCAGCGTGCAGTACGGCTCGCTGTACGGCGCGGAGGCGGCGGCCGACCTGCTGATGGACCCTGCCGTGTGGCAGTCCGTGGTCGATCAGCAGTACCGGCTGCTGACCGCGCTGGACCGCTGGATCGAACAGCTGGAGCGCAGCCACGAGACGCGCACGGCCGCCGGGATCAGGGCCGGTGAGGCGGTCCGCGCCCAGGCCGACCGGACACTGCTGGCCTCGATCGGGAGGAAGGCGGACCGGCGCACGACGTCCGCCGACGCCGACGCCACGTTCGCGGCCTGCCGGCTGGTCGCCCGGGCCGCCGGCATCACCCTGGCCGAGCCGGGGCCGACGGGCGCCGACAGTGACCGGCTCGACCCGGTGGAGCGGGTCGCCCTCGCCTCCCGGGTACGCGCCCGCGCCGTCCGCCTCGACGGCCGCTGGTGGCGGGACGACGTGGGCCCGCTGGTCGGGCGCCGGGCGCTGTCGGGGGCGCCGGTCGCGCTGCTGTGGCGACGCGGCGGCTATGTCGCCGTCCATCCCGCGACCGGGCGCGAGACGCCGGTGGAGAAGGCCAACGCGGAGGAGTTCGAACCGCGGGCCGTCATGTTCTACCGGCCGCTGCCCGAGCAGGGCCTCGGCCCGCTCGGCCTGCTGCGGTTCAGCCTGCGGGGCGCCGGCTCGGACCTGACGAACCTGCTGCTGAGCGGGTTGGTGACGGTGGTGATCGGGGCGCTGGTGCCGATCGCCACCGGCAAGGTGCTCGGCGAGTACGTGCCGAGGGCCCAGCAGGAGCTGATCGTGCAGGTGTGCCTGGCCGTCATGGTCAGCAGCGTGGTGGCGGCGGCCTTCATGCTGCTGCAGAACCTGACGATCCTGCGCATGGAGGGCCGCATCGAGGCGACGCTCCAGCCCGCCGTGTGGGACCGGCTCCTGCGGCTGCCGACGAGGTTCTTCGCCGAGCGCTCCACGGGCGAGCTGGCGAGCGCCGCCATGGGCATCAGCGCGATCCGCCGTCTGCTGGCGGGCCTTGGTCCGTCGGTGGCGCAGTCCGTGACCGTCGGAGCGGTCAACCTGGGGCTGCTGCTGTGGTACAGCGTGCCGATGGCGCTGGCGGCGATCGGCATGCTCACCGTCATCGCCGCGGTGTTCCTGGGCCTCGGGCTGTGGCAGGTGCGCTGGCAGCGGCGGTTGGTGGTGCTCTCCAACAAGCTCAACAACCAGGCGTTCCAGACCTTGCGCGGCCTGCCCAAGCTGCGGGTGGCGGCGGCCGAGAACTATGCCTACGCGGCCTGGGCGGCGCAGTTCGCGCGCAGCCGTGAGCTGCAGCAGCGGCTGGGCCGGATCAAGAACCTCAACACGGTGCTGGGCGCGGTGTACCTGCCGTTCTGCTCGCTGCTGATGTTCATGCTGCTGGCCGGTCCGGCCCGTGGCGCGTTGTCCGCGGCCGACTTCCTCGCCTTCAACACGTCGATGACGATGCTGCTCACCTCGGTGACCTCGCTGACCGGCGCGTTCGTGTCGGCGGTGGCCGCGCTGCCGCTGTTCGAGGAGATCAGGCCGGTGCTGGAGGCGACCCCCGAGGTCCGCACCGCGAACACCCGCCCGGGTCTGCTGTCCGGCGCGCTGGAAGCCCGGCGTCTGTCGTTCCGCTATTCCGACGACGGCCCCCTGGTCCTGGACGACGTCTCCTTCGAGGTCCGGCCGGGCGAGTTCGTGGCGATCGTCGGCCCGAGCGGCTGCGGCAAGTCGACGCTGCTGCGGCTGCTCATCGGCTTCGACAAGCCGCTCTCCGGCAGCGTGCTGTACGACGGCCAGGACCTGGCGGCGCTCGATCACTCGGCGGTGCGCCGGCAGTGCGGGGTGGTGCTCCAGCACGCCCAGCCGTTCACCGGCTCCCTGCTGGACGTCATCTGCGGCACGGAGGCCTACACGGCCGAGGAGGCGATGGCGGCCGCCGAGATGGCGGGGCTCGCGGAGGACATCCGGCGCATGCCGATGGGCCTGCACACGATCGTCTCGGGCAGCGGGTCGGTCTCGGGCGGTCAGCGCCAGCGCCTGATGATCGCGCAGGCGCTGATCCGCCGGCCGCGGATCCTCTTCTTCGACGAGGCGACCAGCGCCCTGGACAACGAGACGCAGCGCACCGTCATCGAGAGCACCCGCAAGCTCAACGCCACCCGGGTGGTCATCGCGCACCGCCTGTCGACCGTGCTGGACGCCGACCGGGTGATCGTGATGGAGAACGGCAAGGTCGCCCAGCAGGGCCCGCCCGCCCAGCTTCTCGCGGACACCGGCGGACGGCTGCACGAGCTGGTGCGACGCCAGCTCGCCTGAGGGCCGCCCTCCCCCGCCCCCACCCACCCACGTCCCCCGCCCGCCCCGCCGCCCCCGGTCGGTCCCGTCCGACCGGGGGCGGCTAACGAAACTTTGCCGTTTCGCTGGAACTGGTCTAGCCTCGATG